>JAKLDZ010000104.1 GCA_022703255.1 Myxococcota bacterium
GCCGTGGAGGCAGTCGCGCGCGGGGGCTACGACCTGGTGCTCATGGACGTCCAGATGCCTGGGATGGACGGCTTCGAGGCCACGCGGAGGATCCGTTCGCACGAACGCAGCGATTCGCGGCCGGCCGTGCCGATCGTCGCCCTCACGGCGCACGCTCTGAAGGGGGACCGCGAGGCCTGTCTTTCCTGCGGCATGGACGAGTACATCTCGAAGCCCATCGAGGCGTCGCAACTCTACGCTGCCATTCGCAGGTTCGCTTCCGAAGCACCCGCCGCTCGCCGGCTCGGCTGAGCCTCACCCGTCGCAGGTCCCCTCGAGGCCATTCGAAGCATCGCGCTTGCCCGCGATCGATCGGGCTCCGAAGGGTCGATGACGGATCTCGGTGAGCCACCCTCACGCCAGACCGCGTGGCACACCCCGTCCCAGGGGCTGCGGCTCTCCGTCTGCCGAAACCTGGGTTCGCTGCGTGGCACGTAGTATGCTGAACGGGTTCGTCGTTTCACGCGGGAGACTCGTCATGCGCAGGCTGCACGGCATCGCTTGGATCGTTGCATCGATCGCCCTTCTCACCTCGGGCTGTGGCGGAAAGTCATCGCTCGACGAGGAAGACCTGCCCGACATCGACGGGGTAGGAGGCACGACGCCGCCTCCCGACGCCGGGTGCAGGCCGGCGGGGGTCCCATGCTATTCCAACACCGAGTGCTGCAGCAAAGCGTGCGTCAACGGACTCTGCGTGGGCGCGTGCAAGGCGGATGGCGTGGACTGCAGCTCCGCGTCTCAGTGTTGCTCGGGCACGTGCAGCTACGGGCGATGCGGCGAGGTCGAGCCTTGCAGCGCAAACGGCCAGCCGTGCAGCACCGCCGGCGAGTGCTGCTCGAAAAGCTGCGTGGGCGGCGTCTGCGGGGGCGGGCAGTGCAAGCCCGACGCGTCCGCCTGCGACACCGATCCGCAGTGCTGCTCGGGGGTCTGCTACTACGGCGTCTGCGGCATGGGACAGTGCGTCGCCAACGGCGACCACTGCGACTACTCCATGCAGTGCTGCTCGGGAATCTGCAACATCGCGGTCTGTGCGGGGGGGCAGTGCGATCCCGATGGGGCCTACTGCACGACGCACCAACAGTGCTGTTCGGGGACGTGCACCAACAACGCGTGTGGCTGGGGCCAATGCTACCAGGACGGCGCCCCTTGTGATTTCGACCAGGAGTGCTGTTCGGGGATCTGCAACGGCAGTCTGTGCGGGTGGGGCAAGTGCGTGCCCGACGGCTACGCCTGCCCGACGACCGGACAGTGTTGCTCCGGCACGTGCTCGAACGGTGTCTGCACCACCACCGTGTGCCAGCCCGACGGAGCTCCGTGCGCGACGCCGTATGACTGCTGCTCGCAGGGTTGTGTGAACGGTGTGTGCGGCGGAGGGCAGTGTTCACCAGACGGCGCCCAGTGCTTCTACGCGAGCTCCTGCTGTTCGGGCGCGTGCATCGGTGGGGTGTGCGGAGGGGGCTCGGAATGCAAGCCCGACGGCTCGTTCTGCAACTACGCGATGGAGTGCTGCGCCAAGAACTGCTCGAGCGGTAGCTGCCAGACTCCGCCGGCGTGTGGTGCGCCCGGCACGCAGTGCTTCGAGGCGTGGGAGTGCTGCTCCAAGAGCTGTGTCGGCTATGCCTGTCAGGCGACGCCTCCGCCTCCGTGCGCGGCCGACGGTGGCGCGTGCCTGTTCGCGTCCGATTGCTGCTCTGCGAATTGCTCCTACGGGACCTGTACGCCTCAGCCTCCGTGCAAAGCCGCGGGCCTCGCTTGCGTCGAGGATTGGGAGTGCTGCGGCGGTGCTTGCAACAACGGTGTGTGTGGTGGCGGTTCGCCCGGCTGCTTCCCCCCGGGGGCACAGTGCTCGTTCCACGCGCAGTGCTGCTCGCAGAGCTGCGTGGGGGGCGCTTGCAGCCAGGGATCGAGCTGCAAGGCGGACGGCGAGAAGTGCAAGAGCTCCGTCGAGTGTTGCGGAGGGGGATGCTTCTCGGGGGTCTGCGGGGCGGTTGCGTGTGCGGCTCCTCCTCACAAGTGCATGATGTGTCTGGCGGAGAACTGCTGTGCCGAGGAGACGGATTGCTCGCAGCACCCCAAGTGCAACACGGTCTTCGTCTGCCTGACCGACTGCATCACAGGCGGGGGCACCGGCTCGGACTGCTATGCGGCTTGCGCCAGCGCACAGCCTGGCCCCTACGAGCAGAAGCTTCTGCAGTGCGCGCTCGGCGCCTGCGCTGCGATCTGCCAATAGTCGATATTCCACAACACGCGGAACAACCGCGGGGAGCCCGGCGCGTCGCGCTGCCGACCGGAAGGCGCGCCCGACGCGAATTCGTGGGCTGTGACTCGGGCTTCAACGCTCCGTGCTCGCTGCCTCTGGGCATCGCCCCGATCGCTGTGGTATGAGCCCGGCCGGCTCGGTGCACGGATCGCATCGGGTGATTTCCCTGGGAGGTAGTCATGTCGCGCTTGCTTGGTGTGTTGGGTCTCGCACTGGTGGTGGGTCTCGTGGGCTGCAGCTCCGACGAGGACAAGGAGACCAACCAGAATCAGCCCTTGGCGGCCTGTCCCGACGAGATCGATCTGACGACCGTGAACCTTCCTTGCGACTGCTACGGTCACGAGGCGAACTCCACGTCCATCGTCGATCCCAACTGCAAGACCCAGGTGGTCTGCTGCCCTTCGATCGGCAACCTGCGCTGCGAAGACCACGAGTACTGCGATGACGCCGGCAACTGCTACGTCGAAGCCGGCGCAGAGGCCGCAACCGATGACGCCGCGACAGAAGCTGCTGTCGAAGACGCGGCGACCGAGGCCGCGGTCAGCGATGCTGCCGACGACGTGGTGGTTGCGAAGTGCCCCTACGAGAAGGATCTCACGAAGGTGACGCTGCCCTGCAAGTGCGGCGACACGATCGTGGAGGACGTCGCGACCGCGATGCCTGACTGCACGAAGACGGTGGTGTGCTGCCCGGCCGAGAACGGCCTGAAGTGCGAGTAGTCGCGGGGCAGGGCAGGGGAGGGCTGGCGGCTAGACGCTGAACGAGGAGCCGCAGCCGCAGGTCCCCGAGACGTTTGGGTTGCTGAACTTGAACCCCGCACCCGCGAGGGTCTCCACGTAATCGATCTCCGTGCCTTCGAGGTACTGCGCGCTCAACGGGTCCACGTACAGGGCGATGCCGTTGGACTCGAAGGTCTCGTCCATGTCGTTGGCCTTCTCCTCGAAGTACAGGTCGTAAGAGAAGCCCGAGCATCCTCCTCCGATGACCCGCAGACGCAGGCCCTGTCCAGTGAGGTTCTCCGCTTCGGCGATTTCCTTGACCTTGGCGGCAGCGCGTTCGGTGAGCGTGATCATCCGGTCATCCTCCTCCGTCGCGAGGGCACGCTCCGGGGGTCGTTGGGAAGGTTCGGCGCACGGACTTCCGTGCTGGCGAGCGCCGACAGTATAGGGAACCGGGGGCCTGGCAGCCACCCCCCCCCGCGCACTTCTCTGCGCCGACTTCCCGGGTTTGGTGTTTTCGAGAGCCCGATCGAGGGCTACCCTCTGCCGCCATGCGCAACGCGATCGCCCGCGCGACCGGTCTTCTCCTCCCCTGGTTCGTCGCCTGCTCCGGCAGCGGCAAGCCCGCAGTCTCCGCCCCCTCCGCGTCCGCGTCGGCGTCCGCGTCTGCCGCTCCCATGGCCTTCGCTCCCTCGGGCTCCCTCTTTGCCCTCGATGCCCACTTCAAGTCTGGCCCCTGCTCCGTGACCCTGAGTGCTTCGCCCGGGTCCACCTACGAGCCTGCCGCAGCCGATCGCGATCGGGCGATCCAGGGCCTTCGTGAAGGTCTGGCGTCGTGCTTCCAACGCACGACCGGCATGCAAGGGACACTCTACGTTTCCTCGCGCGTCGATGCCGGCGGCAAGCTATCCGACAGCGTGCCGACACCGGGGGGAGCCATCGCCAGCGATCTAGCGACATGCGTGGGTGGGAAGCTCGACGCGCTGAGGCTGCCTGCCCCCGCTCGTGGCCCCTCCGACCTGCTCGTTCTCGTCGTGAGCTCTTGCACCGAATGAGCTTGCCCGCGGAGAACCGTGGTAGACTGAGCCCACGGAGCCCGCTCTCAACATGCATTGGAATATCCTCTCGGGCAGTACGGTGCGCGCCATCGGCGCCTGCTTCCTCTTGTCGTTCGCCGTGGTTCCATGGGGGCAGCCCGCATGGGCGGAGCCGACGCCGGCGGAGCTCGCGAAGGCACGCGACGCCTTCCGTCAAGGCGTGCAGCTCGAAGCCTCCAATGACTGGGTGGGGGCCCTCGCCAAGTTCGAGACGGTCGCCCAGGTCCGCATGACCCCGGCCGTGCGTTTCCACATCGCACGGTGCCAGCAGCACCTCGGCCAGCTCCTCGAGGCGCGCGGCGGCTATCGCCTCGCCGCTTTCGAAGCCACGCAATCGAAGGATCCCAAGGCCGGCGAGGTCCAGCGCGAAGCCTCCGAGGCGCTCGCCGAAATCGAGCAGAAGATCCCCAAGCTCGTCATCACCAGAGGCAAAGGCGCCGAAGCCGGAACCGTCACCGTCGACGGCGTCGCTCTCGGTGAGGCCTCCGTCGGAAAAGAGTTCCCCCTGAACCCTGGCGCTCACACCGTCGAGTTCAAGGACTCCGACGGCAACGTCTCCCGATCGGTCGTGACGCTCGCCGAAGGCGAGACGCGAACCGTGGACCTCGAGGGCAAGGCGCCTCCGCCGGTCGCCACGTCCGCATCCGCGTCCGCTGCACCGCCACCTCCTCCACCTCCTCCTCCGCCCGAGAAGAGCAACGTGCTCCCCTGGGTCGTCGTCGGAGTCGGCGGTGCATCCTTGATCGCTTCCACGATCTTCTACCTGCAGCGCAGCAGTGCCATCAGCGACCTCGACGCCGCCTGCGTGGACAGCCGCTGCCCCGCGTCGCTCGAAGACACCGGCAACAAGGGCAAGACCTACACCACCCTCGCCAACGTCACCCTCGGACTCGGACTCGTGGGCGTCGGTGTGGGCACCTACCTGCTGCTCACCAGCGGCTCCAAGCCGGCACCTGCCGAAGAGGCCCCCAAGACCGATTCGGCTCGCTCCAAACCACGAATGACCGTCGTGTTCGGCGGCTCCAGCCACTCCGCGGAGGCAAGCCTTGTCGGCACGTTCTGACCTCGTTCGGCGCGTCGCGCTCGGCGCTTCGCTCCTTGGAATGCTCGCCGCCGTCGTCGATGGCTGCGGGTTCCCCGACTACACCTACGACCTGCCCGAAGGCACCAGCGGCTCTGCTGGCGCCGACTCCTCCACGGACGTCGTCAGCGAGCACGCGGGCGGTTCTGCGGGTCAGGGCGGCGCGTCCGGCTCCGGCGGTTCCGCGGGCGAGGCCGGCTCCAGCGGAGCGGGTGGGGGAGACCTCGACGCTTCCGACGCTGCGGAGGCGGATGCCACCGACGATCAGTCGGTGGGTGATGCCGATGCAGAAGCCGACGCGGTCGAAGATGATTCGTCTGCCGACGTAGTTTCGGAAGAGGCTGCCGCGGACGCGGATGCCGAGGCCGAAGCGGAGGCCGCTGTCGACGCTCCACCGGAAGCCGACGCCGCGGATGCGAGCGATGCGCCTGACGTCACCGACGCTGCCGACGTCTTCGATGCGCCGCCGGACATCGTCGAGGCCGCCTCGGACTGCACGGCCACGCCGGAGGACTGCACCAACGGCGTGGACGACGACTGCGACGGCAAGATCGACTGTGCCGACACGGTGGACTGCTCGCCGCTGTACAAGTGCGTCACCGCTCCTCCCGCGGGATGGAACGGCTGGTATCAGCTCTACGAGGGGGCGGCCGGTGTTGCACCCGTGGAGTGCGCGGCCCCGTTCGCGATCCAGGAGATCTACGCGGGCGCCAATCCGGTCTCCACGCCCGCGACCTGCTCGGGATGCCAGTGCGACACGCCGACAGGCATTCAGTGCACGGAGCCGAACATCGTGATCTGGCAGGGCACGGACTGCGACGGATCGGGGTGGCAGTGGGCCGACGAGCCTCCTTCCACGCCGCTGACGCAGCACAACAAGTGCCTCAAGTACAACTTGACCTGCAGCGAAGACGGCGGCGTGTGCAACGAGCCCCCCGGCTCCACGGCGATGATCACTCCTGCGCAGATGATCGCCGGGACCGGAACCTGCCAGTTCTCGGGAGGTGTCCCCACCAAGCTCCCCGCTGACTTCCAGACCGTCTCCGCCGCGTGCAAGGCCGACTTCGTCGGCGGCGGCTGCGGCTCCGGCGTCTGCGCGCCGAAACCCTCCAATGCGACGGGCGTCAAACCGGGAGTCTGCATCTACAAGGCCGGAGTCGAACCCTCCTGCCCCACGGGCAGCTACTCCGAGCGCTTCGTCTACTACAAGTCCGTGACCGACACCCGCTCCTGCACAGCCTGCTCCTGCGGCTACCCGCAAGACGCCAACTGCCAGGGCACCTTCACCGTCGCCGCATCCACCCAGACCAACTGCCTCGCCAACCCCGAGGTCTCCTTCTCCGATGTCGGCGTGTGCCACACCGGCATCTCCCCCGAGTTCACCAAGTATCTCCGCTACGACGATCCCGCGTCGTTGGGCGGCTACTGCGTCCCGTCTGGCGGCGCTCCCACCGGCGACGTGGTCCCCAACAACAGCTCCGCCTACACCTTCTGCTGCGTCCCCTACTGATCTCGACTCCCCGCCTTCGACAGCGAGCCCGCGCTGCGACGCCCGCGTCGTTGCGCGGCCGCGCTCGAGGCCCTGGAACGCGCCTGGTGCGAATCGTTCCCCGATGATCGGTCCTCAGAACCCGGGGTCTGTCACGGGTGGCGGCTTCCATCCCTTGGGGACGCCGCCATCGATCTTGCCCTTGAGCTTGTTCGGATCGTCGGGCGTCTTGTAGTTCAGCCCGCTCGTGTCCGCCGGAACCGGCTGCGCGGTCGGCTCCGTCACGGGCTGGGACACCGCCTCGAGGTCGAACGAAGGACCCGCCTCCGGCGTCGCAGAGGCTGTTGCCGGCGCTGGGACCGAGGAAGCGGACGGCACGGCAGCCGAGGTGATCGGCTCGTCGGCGACGAGGGTGGGGCGCGAGGCCGCGGCGGCGCGTGAGCGCACGACCTGCACACTTGCGACAACGGCGATCGCCACGGTGATCAACGCGACACCGACGCCCACGAAGAGACCGATCTTCTTGCGAGGCTGTGAGGTCGCTGCGCCAGTCTCCGCGGCGATGGCTGCGGCGGCACCGGTGGACGCCTCGGTCATCGACGCGTGCGAAGGGAGCGCCGAGTCCGGCATGGAGGGAGGCCGCCATGCGCCGCTGGCCGTCGGCGATGAGCCCCCAGGATGGGGGCCACTCGTCAATGCCGTGAGATCCACCGCCTCGAGCGTCGCCACGCGCTCCGTCGGTGCCATGAGCGGACCGGCCAGGGCATTGGCCGCGGACACGCCCGTTTCGATCTCGTTCAGCGCCGGCAACAACGGAACCTGCAACTCGTTGGGAGAGGTCCCGCGCGTGTCGGCCTGGCGGATCGCTTCGCGCAGCGCCTCGCGCCGCTTCTCCCCCACGTCGCCCATCAGGCCGCCCACGAACTTCGAAACGTCGTTTGCGGTCACGCGGCGAACCGTCGGGGGGAACACACGCGTCAGCGCATCGGCCATCTCCTGCGCGGTCTGGAAGCGCTTTTCCGGCTCGCGAGCGAGAGCCCTCATCAAGACCGACTCGAGGGGACGAGGGAACTTGGGATCGACGAACTTGGGCGACGGGACCGTGCGGTGCAGGATGTTGTGCAGGGTGGCGAGGTCGTTCTCTCCGCGGAAGGGATGCTTCCCGGTGGTCACCTGGTACAGCACGATCCCCATCGCGAAGATGTCCGTGCGACGATCGACCGCGCGTCCCAGCGCCTGCTCGGGCGCCATGTACGGTGCCTTGCCCTTGATCTGCCCTGCCGTCGTCTCGCTGCTCGTGCGCCCCGCCGCCTTCGCAACCCCGAAGTCGACCAGCTTCACCATCCCGTCGTACGTCACCAGGATGTTCTGCGGCGAGATGTCCCGATGCACGAGCCCGACCTGCTGCCCGTCGAGGTTCTTCAGCTCGTGCGCCGAATGCAGCCCGTTGCACGCGTCGATGATCAGCTGCACACCCACCGGTAGGCCCACCGGCTCCTTGCGCTTCGCCGAACTCCTCAGCAACGTCGCCAGCGACTCGCCGTCGATGTACTCCATCACGATGTAGAGAACATCGCTCTCTTCGCCGAGATCCGTGATCTCGACCACGTTCGGATGGCGGATCTGCGCTGCGATCCGCGCTTCGTCGAGGAACATCTCCTCGAACGTCGGATCGTCCGAAAGCGAGGGCAGCATCGTCTTGATCGCGACGGTTTTCGAGAAGCCTCTCGACCCCTTGAGGCGCGCGGCCCAGACCGCCGCCATGCCGCCCTTCGCGATGGGAACCAGGAACTCGTATCGCCCGATCGTTTGTCCTGGCTTGATGTCGTCGAGCGTCTTCATTCGGCGCGATGTCCCTCTACAGACTTCCACCGCTCCCTTCGCGAGACAAGCCCCATTGCATGACCGGACCTCCGGGTCGCCTCCCCTTCCTCGCTCCTCCCGCGAGGTCGCTCCCCGCGCTCCTCACGGCTAGTCGAGGTCGTACAGCAACGGAGCCCTCGTCCGGCCGAAGTCTCGAATGTGCTCGCGAGCTTTCCTCGATAGCGCAAGCATCTCCAATCCCATCCCCGCGGGAGCATCGCAGTCCTCGGGGCGATCCCGGTGCCAGCGAACCACCGCCGTCGTGAAGATCGGTTCCGCCACTCCCGGCAACTCGATCCCCAGCGAGACCACCGTTCCAACCGGGAACGTGCGGTACGTCGGCAAGAAGACCCCGCTCGGTACCACGTCCGCGAGCCCCTGGTAGAAGCTCGCTTCCCCGTGCTCCCGCATCCGCACGAAAAAGTCCACGGCCGTTCCCGGCGGTGGCGTCAGTCCGTCGTCAGCCGGACGTCGAGGTCGTATCCCATGGCGCGGACGGAAGCTCTCGTCGATGGATGGCATGGTCGTGACACGAATTGTCCGCTGCCGCTCGTCGCCGGGCAAAGTAATCGGATCGCTCCCGAGCCCAGGCCTGCATCGCAATCACGCACCGAGTGCGCGACGACCGATCCACCCCAGCAAACGGAACCAGGCTGCGATGCGTCCGAAGAACCCAGCGCCTCCGCGCGCGCGCGCCAGGGCGAGCCCGGCCCTGCGCAGCGACGGCCCGTACGGGTACCACCAGCCCTCGCGCCTGCCCCGCGACCGGTCCGTCAACACGAACATCGGCCGCGTGAGCTGCTCGATCGCCATCTCGCCGTTGCTCACACCCCAACCAGAGGCTCCCGCGGCGCCCCATGGAGCCCCGGGAAGCACCGCCGTGAACCCGTGGTTGTTGATCGTCACCACACCCGCACGCAAGCGCCGCGCAATCCGCTCCGCCTTGCCGATGTCCCGCGACCATACGCTTGCGGTCATCCCGAAGCGGCACTGGTTCGCACGCACGATGGCCTGCTCCGCCGAATCGACAACTTCGACCCCGAGCGCTGGTCCGAACGACGCGTCTCGCATGAGCCCGACGCTGCTGTTCGTGACACGAACAATCGTCGGCGCGACCAGGGTCGATCCCGTGGCGAGCTCGCCTCCTGCCAGGAGCTCTCCGCCGTGGTTCAACGCATCCTGCACCTGCGAGCGGAGCTCACCGAGCTGCGCGACCGAGGCCACGCTGCCGTAGTCCAGACCCGGTCGCAGCTCCTTCGTCACTTCGACCAGCCGACGGAGAAAGGGCTCCGCGATCGCTCTCTCCACGAACACCCTCTTGACCGCCGAGCGGCTCTGGCCAGCGTCGTGGAACGCCCCCCACACCACCCCGCGCACCGTCCGCTCGAGACGCGCTCCCGCCAGCACGATCGCCGCGTCCTTGCCTTCGAGCTCCAGCGAGCATGGCACCAGCCGCTCCGCACACGCCGCGGCAACCTCTCTGCCTTCCCGCTCCTCCCCCGCGAACACCACGCCGTCCACCCCGGCATCCACGATCCGTCGGACCGCATCCCTCCCTCCCTGCACCACCTGCAGCACCCCGTCGGGAAGCAGACCGTCGAACCACGACGCGACCAGCGCACCGACCGCGGGGGCCCGCTCGCTCGGGTGGAAGACCACCGCGTTCCCCGCGAGGAGCGCCGGAACGAGCGTGCGCATCGGAATGGCCAGGGGCTGCTCCCACGGCGTGATCAACGCGATCACCCCGCGCGCCACCCGCTCCGTTCGCCCCCGCTTCTTCGGGAAGAACATCGGATCGAGCAGTACCTCCGCGGGCTCCAGCAACCCCTCGATCTCCGCCACCCAATAGTCGACGAGCTCCGCCAGGAACGTGACCTCCGCGGTGAGCGCGTCCTCGAACAACCGGCCCGTCTCCGACGCCACCAGCGAGCACGCCTCCTCGGCCGCCCGTAATGCGCGGGTACGCACCGGCGCGATCGCGCGAATCCTTTCGTAGGTGGTCAGGGAAGCCCAGAGTTCCTGAGCATCTCGGGCGCGTTCGACGATGCCGGCTACGGAATCGAGTGGGGTAGGGTCGACGCTCGCGCGTGGGGCTTGCCGAGCCTGCGAATGGGTATCGTGGGTCATGGCCGCCGCCGATGTACACCGGTCGGGCAGGGAAGGGAATCCGGGCTCGATCAGCGGAATCGAACCGTCGCCGACGGGACTCTCTCTTCGCGCTGCTCGATCAGTCGATCGATCTCCCCCTGCGCGTCGGAGTCGAGCTGCCAGCCGGACCCTCCAGAGGTCTCCTCGATCTGCTTGGGGTTCCTGACTCCTACAATGGACGACGTGACCTCCGGTCTGCGGAGGACCCACGCGATGGCCACCTGGGACACGGTCTTGCCATGGCGGAGGGCGATGTCCCGCAGGCCCTCTACGAGCTCGAGATTCGCCGAGAGAATCGGCTCGTTGAACTCCGGACTCCGGGCCCGCCAATCATCTCCCGCCAGACGCGTCCGATCGAACCTCCCGGTCAGGAGCCCCGACGCCATCGGGCTGTAGGCCAGGAAGCCCACGCCTTCGGTGGCGCACCAGGGCAACAAAGCGCGCTCGACCGATCGCTGCAGAATGCTGTACGACGACTGCAGCGACGCCGTCGGGCGACTCCGGTGCGCCCTGTCGAGATGCTCGACCTGGAAGTTCGACACGCCCGCGTACCGCACCTTCCCCTCGTCGATCATCCGACCGATCTCGTCCCACCCCTCTTCGATGCGAGCATCGTCGTTCGGCCAGTGAACCTGGTACAGATCGATGCAGTCCGTACGCAGTCGTCGCAGGCTGCCCTCGCACTCCCGACGCACGCTCTCCCTTGCGAGGCTGCTCGAGATCTTCCCTTCGTCGTCCCAGATCAACGAGCACTTCGTCGCCAGGATGACGTCGCGCCGGTGCCCGTCGAGCGCTCGCGCCACCAGCTCCTCGCTGTGGCCCAGCCCGTAGACCGCAGCGGTGTCGATCCAGTTGACCCCCAGCTCCAGCGCCCGGCGGATTGCCGCTACCGCTGCGTCGTCGTCCTGCGGCCCCCATCCGAACTTCCACCCGCCTCCGCCGATCGCCCAGGCTCCGAACCCGATCTCGGAGAGGTGCAGATCCGTGTTGCCCAACCTTCTCGTTTTCATCTCCTTCGGCCTCCGTGGTCGTTCCAGCCCCCCCGTCTTTCGATGCTGCCCCCGTTCCTGGTGTCGCAGTGGGCCCTTCCGTAACCCCCCCCTGACTTGCCTCTGTGCTCCGACGGTGTTCTACACACTCCTGAGGCCACTTCCGCATGCTTCCCCAACGCGTCCACCTCCCTTCCGGTCGAGTCGTCCGCCTCGCTCCCGGGCGTTCGTCACTCGAAGGGAACCCGGGCTTGCGACGCTCGATTCGAGCCTTCGACGGGTCGGTGGTGCGCGTGTCCGACGAGCACGGCGCGCCGCTCGACGTGGAGTCTCTCTACCTCGACGACTTCCACGCGCTGCGCGCGATCGTGACCCACGCCGGGCTCTTGCCCGAGCCTGCCATAGAGGCCCCCTGCTACAACTGCGAGGAGTTCACGGAGGTGCGTCCCTGCGAGGCCTTCGAGCCCGGTCCGTACGTGGACGGGGAGCTGCACGATCCGGACCTCGACGAGCCCTTCCCGTTCGATCGGACTCATGAGCTGGAAGCGGTCGAGGGGAAGCACGAGGTCGAGCTTCGCCGCGTGACCGTTGCGGAGGCGCGCGCGTTGCACGAGGCGCTCGATGCCGGGGTGCTCCGCGTGACCGGCGCCCTTGTCGCGGCGATGGGAGTGGTCTCCTTCGACGGCGAGACGCACCTGCCCAAGGTGGGAAGGATGCTGCAGCAGGCGGATGACCCGACCTGGGAGCACCTGACGGATCTGTTCGACTCCGCCTACTACGGGCCTCGGCTCCACCCGTGGTGGAGATGCCTTCAGTGCGGAGCCCGCAACGAGATCGAAGCCCCGTTGCTCAAGGAGTTCCAGGCCCTGCCTCTCGCGCGATCCGCCGCCGAGGTCGAAGGGTTCCCGTCCGAAGACGCCTTCGAGGACTCCGTCCGAAGGCTCGCCGACTCGGTCTTCGAACGCATGGGTGTGCGCAACGTCGCGCTCACCGTCGAGACCGGTGTGCCCGAGTGCGATGCGGGGGGCGTACCGCTTCTGGGCTCGTACGATCCGGGCGAGCCGGAGAGCAGCGGCGTGCCCGCCGTGTCCCCGGAGGTCAGGCTCTACTACCGGACGTTCCGAAGCATGTACGCGGAGGAGCCCTTCGATATCGAGAGCGAGATCGAGGAGACGCTGGAGCATGAGCTGCAACACCACCTCGGGTATCTGGCCGGACACGATCCCGAGGACGAACGCGAGCTCGAGCAGATCGCCGACGAGCAGGGACGGATGGTTGGCAAGGCCGAGTCGGCGCGTCGGGCTGCGCGCGCCGTGGGCGGCGACTTCTTCGAGTTCCTGCGCCGCACCTGGCCCCTGTGGGTGTTGGTCGCTGCGGTGACCATCGCGGCGGCCCTCGCATCACGCTGACGCGCACGAGACCTATTTCGCACGCGTGCGATGCCCGGTATCATGTTCCGACGTCCGATCGGACGGACCGCGGCGTCTTCATCGTCGCGCTGTGCTGGGAGGTTTCGCATGCGTACTTTGGAAAGCTTCAAGTGGATTGCTTTGGTCGCCATGATGGGAATGGGCGGGCTCGCCTGCGCGAAGGAGGAGCAGCCCCTCGACTCCGAGCCCACGGGATCGGCCGAGCAGGCCATTCTCTCCTGCTCCATGAACACGGTGGGCATGCCGTGCGACCTCCCTGGTGGCAACTTCAACGACTGCGGCGGCGTCTGCTGGGTCAACACCCAGGGCAACGCTGCTTGCGTGCCGCTCACCGAACCGTCCCTGCCTCCGGAGCTCAAGGACAACGAGGGCAAGCCGTGTGTCGCCGGCTCGATGAGCCCCAACATGTGCAACCGACGCTGCCAGAGCGGCTCCTGCGTCAATCAGAAGGCCGTCGACGGGACCGCGTGCACGTCCGGGAACAACCAGAATACCTGCGGGCAGTACTGCCAGAACGGCTCGTGCATCGCCAACCCCACTCCATGCGACTACGGGCGCACCCCACCCGGCACCGACAACTGCATCTTCTTCACGTGTGATCCCCGCAAGGTCTCCAGTTGCGTGAAGGTCCCGCTGGCGCAGGATACCTCGTGCTCCGACGGCAACGCGTGCACCGGCACCCCGGCCGAGAAGTGCGATGCCACGGGCGCGTGCGTTCCGGCCGCCCCCAAGAACTGCTCGGACAACAACACCTGTACCACCGACACGTGCGACACCATCACGGGGACCTGCGGCCACGCCGCGCTCGCCGATGGAACGGACTGCGACGACAAGAACGCGTGCACGCTGACCGACCAGTGCAAGGCCGGCAACTGCGCCGGTGCCGATCCCGTCGTGTGCGGCGCCCTCGATCAGTGCCACAACGCCGGCACCTGCAACCCGACCGACGGCCTCTGCTCCAATCCTGCGAAGCCCAACGACACGCCTTGCGACGACAACGACCTGTGCACGAAGACGGACTCGTGTCAGTCCGGGAACTGTACGGGTGAGGATCCCGTCGTTTGCTCCGCGCTCGATGCCTGTCATGTCGCGGGCACTTGCGACAAGACCACCGGGCAGTGTTCCGATCCCCTCGCCCCCGACGGCACCACTTGCAGCGACGCGAATCTCTGCACCCAGACCGATAGCTGCGTGAGCGGCACCTGCACCGGCGCCAACCCCGTCGTGTGCGTGCCCTCCACCCCCTGCATGAACTCCGTGTGCGACGCGCTCACCGGCACCTGCGGCGAGATGCCGAAGGCCGACGGCGACTCCTGCGACGACGGCAACCCCTGCACGACTGCTGATGCGTGCAGTGCAGGCGCCTGCGCCGGAGCGCCCGTCGTCTGCGCCGCTCCCGACGCGTGCCATCTGGCCGGCGTCTGCAACACGTCCAACGGCACGTGCGACTACGCGCCCGCAGCCGATGGGACCGGCTGCAACGACGGCAACGCCTGCTCGCAGACCGATACCTGCGTGGCCGGTGCGTGCGTCGGATCGAACCCCGTCTCCTGCACCGCGCTCGACCAGTGCCACGATGTCGGCACGTGCGAGGCCGGCACGGGCACCTGCACCAATCCCGCGAAGGCCGACGGAACCGCGTGCTCCGCGGACAGCGATCCGTGCACGGTCGACACCTGCGTGACCGGCGCTTGCGTCGTCGCCCCCAAGGTCTGCGTTCCCTCCAACGAATGCGTGACCTCCGCGTGCGAGGCCGCGTCCGGAGACTGCGTCGAGACCCACAAGGCCGACGGCACTCTGTGCGCGAGCGACACCGGAACGTGTACGGCTGGCGAGTGCATCGTGCCCGACGGCGGAGCAGGCGGAGCAGCCGGTGAAGGTGGCGCCGCGGGTGCTGCAGGTGAAGCTGGTGCCGCTGGTGAAGCTGGTGCCGAGCTTGAAGTCGTAGATCCTGCCCAGCTTCAGGGGCTGGTCGTGCATCCACACCAGGTGCGCCATGAAGGCA
>JAKLDZ010000105.1 GCA_022703255.1 Myxococcota bacterium
CGGATGGCGCCACCGGTGCGGCGCTTGATGGATTGCTCACGTGGCGGCCCGGACGCGAGGCTGCCTCGCACCAGGTCTATTTCGGCGTGGATCAACAAGCCGTCGCCGAAGGGACCATCGTGCCGGCGACCGTCGCCGCCCACAGCTTCTCGGCCATGTACCAGGCCAGCTCCACCTCGTCGTCGTCCGCCTCACCGTTGTAGTTGCGCACCCGGATCAGCACGCCCCACTCCCCGTTGCTGAGACGCTCGTTCCACTCCTTCACGCCGAACTCCCCCACTCCGGAGAACGCGGCCATGTCGTCGATCAGCTTCCCGAACGCGTTGTCACGACCTTCCGGACCGTCACAGTGGTCACCCGTGGCCCACGACGGCACCTGGCAACTGTCGCCCTCCCCCTGACAGGAACAGGTCCGATCGATGTCGTAGCCCACCGGCTCGTGACCCGCGTCCGCATCGCCCTTGAACCAGATCGACCGCATCGCCAGGACGAGATCGAGCGTGCCGCCCGAGCCGGTGACGTTCGGTTTGTTCGGAGGCGCGGCGCGCTGACAGGTGCCGCCCCCGGCCGCTCCAGCGGAGCCCGCAGCTCCCGACGCGCCGGCCGCTCCGGCCGATCCGCCTCCAGCGCTGCCCGCGGGCGCAAGGAGGCTGGTGTCGTAGTAGGTGCACCCCGCCGCGATTCCAGCCACCTGAAGGAAGACCATCCACGCACGCACGCCTTCAGGATACCCGAGTTCGGGCTCCTGTCCCAGACACGCTGCCTTCCCTGCGTGCGTCGCGCAGTTGACGGGACGCATCCCAGCGACGAAACTCGACGCTGCTTCGCCTGCCAAGGGAACGGTGCCGAGCTTGGCCAAGACAGATCGGTCCGAGGCTTGCCACGAAATCGCGTCGGGACTGACGCGCGCGGCTCGACGTGTCGCGAACCGTGGGCGGGTGCGATCGATCGCGCAGGCGCTGTTCGCCTTCTCGCTTCTCGCCGCCGTCGTCCCCGCTCGCGCCGCCGATCCCGCCCCCGATCGCCTCAAGGCCGCGGCGGAGGAGTTCGACGCGGGACGACGCGCGTTCAAGGCGCAGGATTGGGTCACCGCGGCCGAGCACTTCGAGAACGCGATGCACGACGCCCCGAGCCCCGAGGCGATGCGTCTGGCGATCCGCGCGCGCAAGAACGCTCGCCAGGACGACCGCGCCGCCACGCTCGCCGCGGTCGCCGTCGTTCGCTATCCCGACGACAAAGCCACCGTCGCCCTGTCCAAGCAAACCCTCCAGCAGCTCCGCAACACGCTCCACAAGATCGACGTCACGTGCAAGCCGGCATGCAATCTCGTCGTCGACGGGCACATCACGCCGTGGGGCGAGGTCGAGTCCGCGGTCGTCTTCCTCGCACAGGGAAGCCACACGGTCTCCGCAGGATGGAGCGGGGAACGAAACATCTCGAACACCATCGCGGCCAAGCTCCTGGGAGCCAGCGACATGCTCTTCGAGGCACCGCCGCTGCCTCCGCCGCGCGACGCCGCGCCCACGGCCCCGACCGCACCCCCGCCTCCTGTCGCGACGCCGAAGAGCGGCCTTCCTCCCGTCGTCTTCTACTCCCTGGCCGGCGCCACCGCTGTGGCCGGTGGCATCACGCTCTGGAGCGGCCTCGACATGGTCGCCAACCCCGGCAAGGATCAGGTCCGGCTCGACTGCGCAGGCAAGGACGAGAGCTGCCCCACCTACCAGGAAGCGCTGTCGTCGCAACGACGCACCAACGTGCTCATCGGCGTCACCGGAGGACTTGCCGTCGGCTCCGCCGTCGTCGGTCTGTTCTTCACTCGCTGGGGAGCTCAGCCCGCCCCGCGCTCCGGCTCCTCGATCGTGCCGATCGTCGGAGTCCACAACGGCGTGTCGGTCGGGGCCGCGGGTCGCTTCTGACGCTGTGAGAGGTGCCATGGAGGCTTGTCCGATCCTGCTGATCCATGCGTTCCCGTTCGACGGTCGAATGTGGCGTGCGCAGGTCGACGCGTTCCGCGGAACGCGCAAGGTGCTGGCCCCCGACTTGCGCGGCTTCGGCTCCCATCGCGCCGCACCCTTTCCCACCACCGTCGAGCAGCACGCGAAGGATTGCCTCGCGTTGCTCGATCGCTCCGGCCTCCCCCGCGCCGCCGTCATCGGCCTGTCGATGGGAGGCTACGTCGCCCTCGCCATGCACCGCCTGGCCAAGGAGCGCTTCGAAGCCCTGATGCTCTGCGATACCAAGGCCGACCCCGACACGCCTGCAGCCAGAATCGGACGCGAAGCGAGAATCGCGCGCGTGGGCAAGGAGGGGTGCTCGTTCCTCGCCGACGAGATGCTCCCCTCCCTGGTCGCATCCGGCGCGTCCGAGGACGTGAAGCTCGAGCTGCGACGCATCCTCCTCGAGCAGGATCCGCAAGGAGTGCAGTGCGCTCTCGCAGCGCTGCGCGATCGCCCCGATTCCAATGACGTGCTGCCCGACATCCGGGTGCCCTGCACACTGCTGTGCGGCGAGCTCGACGTGCTCACTCCTCCGAACGTGATGGGAGAGATGGCCCGCCGCATCGAGGGCGCGTCCTTCGTGACCGTTCCGAACGCAGGGCACATGACCTGCGTCGAGGAGCCGGAGGCGTTCAACCGGGCTCTTCAGGCGCTGCTGCAGCGCACGCGCTGAGCGGCTCCCTTCACTTGGCGGGAGCGAGACGCGCGAGGGCCTTGCACCCGCGATCGGGAGGCACGGACAGCGACGCCTGCAGCGCGCAGAGCTTGCGCGCGTGCGCGAGCGCGTCCGGGAGACCGCTCACGATCGCGCGTCGCGAAACCGTTTCGGCATGCGACACGAGCACCCTGCGCGACTCCTCCGACAGACCGCTTCCGGGCCGGACCAGGAGCCCGAGCAGGCGCGGTGAGACGGCTTCCGCTTCGGCCCACACCGGCGGCGACTCCGCGGCCACACGCGCGAGCGTTGCCCACAATCGCTCGCCCGCCGCCGTCTCCCCACAGGGCATCGCATCAGCGCCCACCACAAGGTCCGCGACCCCCAGCGCCCTGGAGGACACTCGACGCAGCAAGGGCGCGCTCGCTCCCGCGAGCGCACCGTCGGTGTCTTCCCACTTGCCGGCGTCGACCCTTGCGGCGAGCGATGCGCAGCCTTCCTCCCGTGCGCGCAGCGCGGTCTGGCGTGCGCACCTGTCGCGGCGCGAGCGCAGCGCTTCGAGCTGATCGTCGCGGGCATGCCGCATCTGCGATGAATCGAGCTGCGGCGCGTGACAGGGATCGTCGACCGCGAGCTCTTTCGCGAGCCGATCCCGTGCCCCCTCCACGACCAGGTGCCGCCAGATGAGCCACCCGACAAGAACTCCCGCCGCGGCCAGCAGCGCTGCCCCGAGCCCCGCGCGCACCGCGAGCTTGCGACGTCGCGCCGCCGCCAGCCCCGCATCGGCCTCGAGACGCTCGCCGAACCGGTCGAGCACGTCGTCCCACTGCGCCAGCAGATCCCCCAACCGGCTCACCGGCGCGGAGATGAACTCGTCGTCGGCGAACCGACTCGCCAACGCCGACAAGTAGGCCACTGCCCCGGAGCTGATCGTGCAACGCTCCACCACGAAGCTCGTCAGGCTCGCTCCGTGGGCAAGAGCCATCTGCTCGCAGGCTGGCCCGTGGACACGCAGCTCGCGCAGCAGAGCCGATGCGCGGTCCGCGTCGAGCAACGATTCGACCCGGGATGCACTCACGCCACAGTGTCGAGCCGTGTGCGCGATCGCTCGCCGGAGCGCACCCTCGAGCCGGTCCGCAGACAGGCAGCGGATTCCGTCGAGCACGCGGTGCGCACCGAAGTGGTCACAGGCCTCCCACGACGGAGCCTGCGCGATCACCCTCACGAATCTCGACGGAACCCCTGGCATGCCATCGCACCGAGCGGCGTGATCGTGGAGTATCACACCGCCCGATCGACGTCACCGGAGCCGGGTCAGACGGGGTCGCAGACCGAAGCGGCGAGCGCCGAGTAGTACTGCCCCATGTAGCCGTACCAGGGCGACAACGGGTAGCAGGCGGAGTAGGCGCACTGCAGCGCGCGAATCGAGTAGTACTGCGCCATCTTCTGGTACCAGTCGCACAGGCTCCCCGACGCAACCGGGATCGGCGCAGACTCCAACACCGCCGTGAGCTGAGCGAGCGAGCCGAATCGCCCGTTCTCCCGCCGGTGCTCCAACAGCGCCGTCGCAACCTCGCCGTCCAACCCGCCCTCGCTCGTCAGCCGGTCGAAGTCCGACCCGTTCACGAAGTCGAGTACCGCGGCCCCGTCGGCCTCCGTGACGGTCATCGACTCGACGAGGGCCGGCGAGGAGGCTTCGTCGACCGGCTGGGTGCATCCGGAGGACAGCAGGGCTGCGAGGGCGAGGGAGCAGGGGATTCGGAAGCTGAGCATGGGACTTTCTCCGTGGGGCGATGCTGCAACACAACATGAAGCAGGGGTCGCCGTTCGTCAGGTGAAACATAGGCAATGCGCATCTGTCGGGAGAGGTCTTACACGCAGTATTGTTGCGATGCAACAAATATTGGGCGGACGAGGGATCCGCCCCCTCCCTCGCCACGCGATCAGCCTCCGCGACTAGACGTCGGAGCCGGCCTCTCCCGCGTCCAGAACGCCCGCGGCATCTTGTGGAGAACCGTCCGTCCCCGCATCCCCCGAGGCTCCAGCCGCCCCCGCCGCGCCAGCGTCGTCCGTCCCACACGCGGACGGTCGCGGCGGTGACGTCCCGACGCCCGCGATGCGCTTGAACGGCTCCCAGCGCAGCATCCAGCCGAGGGACATCGCGTCGCAGGTCTTGGTGGGTGCGACGAACGGCGCGCTGCCCGAGACGAGATCCGCGTTGGGCGCGACCACCGTGTAGACCATCGCGGTGGCCTCCTGCCAGCTGCAGATCGACTCGTAGAAGACCGGCAGGAACACCGTGGTCAGGCGCGGGACGTTCATCACGGCGGCGAGCACCGATCGCTTCACCTTGTCGTGGTGCTCGTCGAGCTCCAACGTCAGCACGACCGCCTCCGGCTCCACCTCGAGGAAGCGGTCGTAGAACATCATCGGCATCTTCGAGGGCTTGTCCGCCAGATCCCCGCTGACCCAGACGTTGCCCTTCAGATAGCCTCGCGCGAAGACGTACTTCGGCTGCTTCAGATCCCCGCTCTCCACCGAACCCGTGTCCGCGTAGAACTCGTCGCTTCCGTTCCAGATCGGCGAGTTCTCCGCCTTCGGACGCGGCACCGAGGTGTACAGCCGCCCGGGCACATACGGATCGTCCGGCCCCCCGCCCAGATCGTCGAGCTCCAGCATCAGGCTCGATACCCGCGCGTCGTCCAGCTGGCTCTGGATGTTCTTCTCGAACCCCGTCGAGAGAAACTGCGCCGAGAACGCCATCAGACGCCCCCCCGCGTTGTCGCGGCAGTCGTCCCCGTCCTCCAACGCCATCTCCTGCGCAGCCGTCACCTTGTTGCACACCCCCGAGTTGTTCGACTTCGACTGCTCCGCTGTCGTGCACTTGCCGTCGAGGTCGTAGCCAATCCGCCTCCAGGCAGTCGAGTCCTCCACATCCGTCTGCGGATCCACCGTCCCGAGGTACACCGTGCGCACGATGAAACGACGCTGATCCCCGCCTCCGGGCGCGGCTGTCCCCGAGGGACGCTCCGGCGGCGTGCGCGTGCCCACCACGGCAGGCTTGCCCCAGGCCGGGTCGAGCTCCCGATCGTCGATCCCCGCCACCGCCTGACAGCCCGGAACGGCCGCAGACACGAGCAGCATCGCGGACAGGACGCGCCTCACCATGTGCCGTCCACTACGATAGCAGCCTCTCGCGGCCCGGGCACCGCTACCACACGGAGCGGTCCGCGGGCCTCGCTCCGCGCTTCACCGCTTCCCCGGGTCAGGTACAGGTAGGCCGCGACGCCTGCCCCGAGCGCACCGATCCCGAACGCGACATTGGAGATCACCGCCGCCTTCTTCGCTTCGTCGTTCAGCTCCACACCCGTCGGATCGCACAGCGAGCCTCGACAGTGCTCATCGCTCTCCCCCCGACGGGAGATGGCTCGTAACCCGAACCAACTCCCGACTCCGAGGGCTGCCACGCCGATCCCTCCCGCGATCCACGCTCCCGTCGGCACCGATCTCTTCGGCGGTGGCTCCGGCGGCAGCACGCCGCTGCTCGACGCCGGTGCCGGCTCGGGCTGCAGCGCGGGGATCGACACCTTCTTCTCTTCGCCCTCGGCAACCTCGATCTTCGCCTTCCACGACACCCGCCCCGGCGCCGAGGCCTCCACCTCATGCACTCCGGGGTCCACCGGCACTGCCGTGTCCCACGCTCCCTGCCCAAGCTCCTGTCCGTCGCGGAGGATCGTGAGCCACGGTTGCAGAGAAGCCTTCGGCACCGTCACCGAGAGACGCGGCAGCCTCGGCTCGAGGGCCGCCGCCCCCTTGGCGGCAATCGCAACGCGGTCCGGCCTCCCCGCGGTCTTCGCGGTCTCCGCCGCCTCGCGGTACTCCACCCACGCCGTCGCGATCCTCCCCTCCTTCTCATGACAAAGCGCCAACGCCAGGAGCGTTCCCCCCTGCGGATCGATGCGCTGGCTCTCCTCGAACCTGCGGCACGCGTCCGCCACACTGCCCGCCGCCATCAGCTTCTTGCCCTCGCGGAACAGCGTCTCCGCCGCCGCCCTCTCCTGCGGTCCGGGCTTCGCGTGCGCCGCGTCAACCGCGAGCAACACGCTCACCCCCATCCACACGATCGCTCCCACCTTCCCGCATCGACGTCCATCGCGCGCACCCGCGTGCGCACCCGTCCCACGGCCGCGGGCCGCGTGCTTCTCAGTACCTGACGTCGAGGGGATCACGCCTGATGCCTGGACTCCCGGTCTTCGGAACGGGCTTGGGGGGCTTTGACGATGATGCGGACGCCGAGGCACTGGATGCAAGTGTCGTCGGAGGAGGCGGTGGCTGCACCGATTCCTGTGGCGCGGCCATCGAGGGCAGCGCAGGCGCAGAGCTCGCGATCGGCGAGGCCGCACTGGAACGCGTCGTCGGCTCGCTCTCCGAGGACGCGAAGAACATCGCGGTCGCGAGCGCAGCGGCTCCCACCCCCGCCACCAGCAGCGCCGCCACCATGATCCGGCTGCGCCCCCCCTGCGCTTCGTGCGCCGTCGTACCCCACCCGTCCGCCGTCGGCGGCAGGGTCACGTTGTCCAGGTCGAGGTCGGCGGGCGCGTCGCCAAGAGTCACAGGCACCGAGTTCGGCGGCGGAACCCTGCGGAGTCGCGAGAGCGTGTCCGCCGAGGCCGGCGGCGCCCACGGCTCGAGCCAGGCCGCGATCTCCTGGACCGTTTGCGGACGCGCCCCGGGGTCCTTCTCCAGACAGCGGAGAATGCACGCCTCGATCTCGGGCGGAATGCCTGCCCTTCGTTGCGAGGGGGGCATCGGCGAGTCGCTGACGATCATCGCGGACAACGCGGGCAGGCTGTCTGCCCAGAAGGGAGGCGCCCCGGTGCAGAGCTCGTAGAGCACCGCGCCCAGGGACCAGATGTCCGTGCGCCAGTCCACGTTCTTCGAGCTGCGCACCTGCTCCGGCGACATGTACGTCGGCGTGCCCATGATGTCCGTGGTCTGCGTGAGCTCGGGCTGGAAGTCCGGATCCCCCGCCCACTCCGCCTTCGAGATCCCGAAGTCCAGCACCTTCACGAACGTCGATCCATCCGCACGATGCGCCAGAAACAGGTTGGCGGGCTTCAGATCGCGGTGCACCACCCCGATGGCGTGCGCATTCGCGATCGCCTCACACGCCTGCAGCACGCAGTCGATCGCTTCCTGCACCGGCAAGGGGCCGCCCTTGTCGAGCCGATCCTGCAGCGAGAGCCCCGGCAGGAACTCCATCACCATGTACGGCAGCCCGTTCTTGAGGCGGCCGACGTCGATGATGCGCACCACGTGCTCGCACTGGATGGCCGAGGCCGCACGCGCCTCGCGCAGGAAGCGGGCCACGGCGATCTTCTTTCGCGCGCCTTGCGCGAGCATGACCTTGATGGCCACGCGCTGCTTGAGCTCGACATGGACCGCGGAGAGGACCGCGCCCATGCCACCCAGCCCCACGACTCCCTCGACCTGGTACACGCCCGCGATTCGCTCGCCCTTGCGCGGCACACCACGCAGCTTCGTGGCTGCCCCGGCAGTCTGGGAGGGATCGCGGTTCACGTTGACAAGCTAGCGGGTCGGACACCACCGGACAAGGTTCCCGCGACGGAAGCCGCGCACCCGCACTGTCTCCCCGACCGGTCAGTACCCCAACACCCAGCGCGCACGCTCGATCACCTTCGCCACGTCCGGCAGCAGCCACGCCTCCAACGGCGGCGCATACGCGTTGTGCGCCTCCGCCATCCCCAGCCTCACCACCGGGGCGTCGAGCTCCTCGAAACAGTGCTCCGCCACCTGCGCTGCCACCTCCGCTCCTACCCCCAGCGTCTGCCGATCCTCGTGCACCACCAGCAATCGCCCCGTCCGCCGCACGCTCGCGAACACCGTCTCGTGGTCGATCGGTCGGACCGTCCGCAGATCGATCACCTCCACCTCCGCCTTGTCCTCACGGGCGATCGTCTCCGCTGCCTCGAGCGCGTGGTAGTACGTCCCGCCATAGGTCACCACCGTCAGGTGACGCCCCGGGCGCACGATCTGCGCCTTTCCGATCGGTATCACCAGGTCGCCGTCTGGCAGCTCCTCCCGGATGGACCGGTAGAACCGCTTGTGCTCGAAGAACACCACCGGATCGTCGTCCCGGATCGCGCTCTTGAGCAGCCCCTTGGCATCGCGCGCCGTCGCGGGCGCGATCACCTTGAGCCCCGGGACGCGAGCGAACCAGGCCTCGGAGTTCTGCGAATGGAAGAGGCCGCCGTGGATGCCCGCGCCCGACGGTCCGCGCACGACCATCGGCACCCGGAACTGCCCGCCGTGGCGATAGCGGGTCGTGGCGGCCATGTTCACGATCTGGTCGAAGGCGCACGAGATGAAGTCCATGAACTGCATCTCGACCACGGGACGCAGTCCGGCCACGGCCGCACCGACCGCGGCGCCCGCGATGAGCGCTTCGGAGATCGGCGTGTCGACCACGCGCAACGGGCCGAACCGATCGATGAGCCCTTCGGTGACCTTGAAGGCGCCGCCGTACACTCCGACGTCCTCGCCCATCACGATCACGCTGCCGTCGCGCTCCATCTCCTCGCGGAGCGCGTCGCCTATCGCCTGCAAGTAGCTTCGCGTCGCCATCCCTTCGCACTCCCGCGCACTCGCGCGTCCGTCGAGCCGTCCGCTGCCGCTCCCGTCCCCCCGCTCACGCTCCCGCCGCGCCCGGACCCTGGCTCCGCTCCGCCCGCGAGGGCAGTGGCCTTCCGACGTCGGCGGCGTACACGTCCTCGAGCGCATCGGGACCGTCGGCGAACGGCGAGCTGCGCGCGAACTCCGACGCCTCCTCGCACACCTCGCGCACGCGTGCCTCGACCTCGGCGCGCAGCGCCGCGACGTCGACGTCGAGCTCGTCCAGGAACGCCTCCCACATCCGCACGGGGTCCTTGGTCTCCCACGCCGCCACCTCGGCCTTGTCGCGGTAGGCCGCGCGGTCGTGCTCGGAGTGTCCCTTGACCCGGTAGGTGACCGCCTCCAGCAAGGTGGGGCCGCCGCCGTTGCGGGCCCGCTCGACCGCTTCGTTCGTCACACGAAGCATCTCGTGCAGGTCGTTGCCGTTGCAGACCACTCCCGTGAAGCCGTACCCCTCGGCGCGACGCGCCACCGACTCCCCGGCGATCTGCAGGCTCACCGGCGTCGAGTAGGCGTACTGGTTGTTCTCGCACACGAACACGCACGCCAGCTTGTGCACACCGGCGAAGTTCATCGCCTCGTGCACGTCGCCCCGCGAGCTCGCCCCCTCCCCGAAGTAGCTCACCGTCACGTGCCGCTCGCCCATCAGCTTGAACTTCCAGGCCACCCCCGCAGCCACCGGCTGCGTTCCCCCCAGCATCGAGGTCGCACCGAACACGTTGTGCGCGGCGTCTCCCGCGTGGGTCCAGTTGTCCTTTCCCTTCGACAACCCCGCCCTGCGCCCCATCAGCTGCGCCATCAGCAGCTTCGGATCCGTGCCCCGGATCAACCACACCCCCAGGTCGCGGTGGATCGGAAACACCCAGTCGCTCGCGTCCAGATCGTAGGCCGTGCCCACGACCACCGCCTCCTGACCGCGCCCCGAGTAGACCCCTCCCAGGATCTCGTTCTGCCGATGCAGCACCGAGACCTTGTCCTCGAAGCCCCGCACCAGCTTCAGCGCGTAGTACAAGTCGATGGATCGATCGTCGGAATAGAAACGTGGCATGGACTCTCCGGCACCGCGCGCGTCGCCCAGCGGTTCGTCGCGCCCGCCGGGACACGGGCATCCCGGTTGTGGCCGATGCCCCGGCAGGGAGCAAGCGCGAGGTGCTCAGGCGGCTCGCGTACACGGGCCCGCAGAAGGCGATGGATGCAAGCCCGGCGGGGATGGGTTGGACTGTCCCGCGCGTTCTGCCAGTATTGCCCCCCGTGGAAGAGACGTCGAATCGACCCGGACCGCCCCAGGAGGGCGAAGATGCGGCCGAGCCCCGGCCCATCCAGCCCGACGCCACCACCGTGCTGGTCGTCGACGACGACCCCTCGCACCTCGCCTCGCTGTCGAAGATCATCGTGCGCGAGGGGATGCGTGCCCTGACGGCTGACAGCGCCCGCGCAGCGCTCGAGCTCGCCCGACGCCACCGCGTCCAGGTCGTGGTCACCGATCTCATGATGCCGGGCACCAGCGGCATCGAGCTGCTCAAGGCCATCAAGCAGCTGTCCCCCGACACCGAGGTCGTCGTGATGACCGCCTACGGAACCGTGGAAACCGCCGTCCAGGCCATGCGCGAGGGCGCCTACGACTTCATCGAGAAACCCCTCAAGCGCATGACCCTCGTCAAGAGCGTGCGCAAGGCCGCCGAGCGGGGCTCGCTGCTCGCCGAGAACCGCACCCTGCGCCAGGAGCTCAAGCTGCTGCGCCGACGCGAGATCGTCGGCAACAGCCACGCTCTGCGGCGCGTGCTCGACGTCGCCTTGCAGGCAGCACCCTCCGTCGCGACCGTCCTGGTGCTCGGCGAAAGCGGAACCGGCAAGGAGCTCATCGCGCGCTTCATCCACGATCACTCGTCGCGCGCCGACGGCCCCTTCGTCGCAGTCAACTGCGCGGCCATCCCCGAAACCATCCTCGAGGCCGAGCTGTTCGGCCACGAGCGCGGCGCGTTCACGGGAGCCGTCGCCCGACGCGAGGGGCGCTTCGCCAAGGCCGCCGGAGGAACGCTGTTCCTCGACGAGATCGCCGAGCTGTCTCCGTCGGTGCAGGTCAAGCTGCTGCGCGTGCTGCAGGAAGGGGAGTACGAGCCCATCGGCGGCGATACGCGACGCGCCGACGTCCGAATCGTGGCTGCGACCAACCGCGACATCCGCGTCGAGGTGCAAGCAGGACGCTTCCGCGAGGATCTGTTCTACCGGCTCAACGTGATCGCGGTGACGGCGCCGCCCCTGCGCGCACGCAAGGAGGACGTGCCGCTTCTGGTCGACGCGTTCCTCGGGGTGTACTGCGCGAAGAACGGCCGTCCGAGGCTCGAGGCTCCGCGCGAGTTCCTGCAGGCGCTTTCGGACTACGACTGGCCGGGCAACGTGCGGGAGCTGGAGAACGTGATCGAACGCGCCGTGGTCCTGTGCCGCGGCGCCGCCCTGTCCGTCGAGGACCTGCCCGAGCACATCGCCCACGCGGCGTCGCCCAGCCCCGCGGTGCTGAGCTTCCCGGTGGGGACGTCCCTCGACGAGGTGGAGATGCGGCTGATCCGCACGACGCTGGAGCACACGCGGGGCGACAAGTCGCTGGCGGCGCAGCTGCTGGGGATCTCGACGCGGACGATATACCGGAAGCTTGGGGACACGGAGGAATGAGGCGCCCGCAGGGGCCTGAAGCAGGCCCCGGAGGGAGGGAGGGAGGGGCTCAGGTCTCGACGAAGGACTTGAGCTGCTTGGAGCGGGAGGGGTGGCGCAGCTTGCGCAGGGCCTTGGCCTCGATCTGGCGGATGCGCTCGCGGGTGACCTCGAAGTCCTGACCGACCTCTTCGAGGGTGTGGTCGCTCTTCTCGCCGATGCCGAAGCGCATGCGCAGGACCTTCTCCTCGCGCGGCGTGAGGCTCTTGAGCACGCGGCGGGTCTGGTCGCACAGGTTCATGTTGATGACGGCGTCGGAAGGGCTGACGACGCTCTTGTCCTCGATGAAGTCGCCGAGATGCGAGTCTTCCTCCTCGCCGATCGGGGTCTCGAGGCTGATGGGCTCCTTGGCGATCTTCAGGACCTTGCGGACCTTGTCGAGGGGCAGCTCCATCTTCTCGGCGATCTCTTCGGGCGTCGGCTCGCGTCCGTACTCCTGCACGAGGTAGCGCGAGGTGCGGATGAGCTTGTTGATCGTCTCGATCATGTGCACCGGGATGCGGATGGTGCGGGCCTGATCGGCGATGGCTCGGGTGATCGCCTGGCGGATCCACCAGGTGGCGTAGGTGGAGAACTTGTAGCCGCGCTTGTACTCGAACTTGTCCACGGCCTTCATCAGGCCGATGTTGCCTTCCTGGATGAGGTCGAGGAACTGCAGGCCGCGGTTGGTGTACTTCTTGGCGATGGAGACGACGAGGCGCAGGTTGGCCTCGACCAGCTCGGCCTTGGCGCGCTCGGCAAGCTGCTCTCCGTGACGGATCGCCGCGTAGGTCGTGCGCACCTCGCGCACGTCGATCTGCATCTCCTCTTCGACCTTCTTGAGCCCGTCGCGCGCGCTCTTGAGCGTGGCCTCGAGGTCAACGAGAGCCGAGCGGGAGATGCCGAGCTTCTTGGCGATGCGTCGCTCCGCGGCGGGGTCGCCCTTCGCCTTGTGCAGCTCCTTCTTGATCATCTCCTTGGTGAGACCGGTGCGCTTCTCGATCTCCGTCGCCGAAGACTCCGCGCGCTCCACCTTCTGGATGATCGACTTGAGCTTCATGACGATCTTGTCGATCGTCTTCTTGTTCAGGCGCATCTCCTCGAGCGTCTTGACCAGCTCGGTGCGCGTCGAGCCGATCTTCTCCAGCACCTCGGCCTCCTCGCGCTTGGAGCGGAAGGAGCCGGCCTTCTTCTGGTCGAGCAGCTCGTGGTGCGTCTTGTCGAGACGCTTGACCTTGTCGATGAGACGGATGATGCGGCGGTCCGCCTCCTCCTCGTCGAAGTTCTGGTCGTCGTCCTCCGCGTCGCGGATCACGTCCTTGACGCGGATCTTGTGGGCCTTGAGCTTGTTGCCGATCTCGATGATCTCGCGCACCGCGATGGGGGAGTTGAGGATCGCGCCCAGGACCGCCATCTCGCCGTCCTCGATGCGCTTGGCGATCTCCACCTCGCCCTCGCGCGTGAGCAGCGACACGCTGCCCATCTTGCGCAGGTACATCCGCACCGGGTCGTTCGAACGCGAGTAGTAGCCGTCGAGATCTTCCTCCGACGCCTCTTCCTCGCGCACCGGGACCTTCTTGACCTCCTCGGCCTCCTGCTCGGCAATCCGCTTGGGCGCGATCTTCACCTGCGTCGCCGCGTCCACGATCTGGATGTCCTCGTCGCCCAACGCGCTGATGACGTCGTCGATCTGATCGGGCGCCACCACATCCTGCGGCAACGCGTCGTTCAGCTCGTCGTAGGTCAAGAACCCCTTCGACTTGCCCAGATCGATGAGTTGCTGCACCTCCTTGTCCCTGCTCTTGCCATGGCTGTTCCCGGCCCCTGACTGGCCGCCTGAAGCTTTGCGGTCGGACTTGTTGGCTCGCACAGGGTTCCTCTTTCTGCTGAGGGCTCACGCCCCGAGACACACGCGCGACGAAACCGAGGCAGCGGATCTACAATCCATGCCTCTCTCTGGCCTTGCGTTCGGCTTCCCGAAGAAGGCGGTCTTCCAGTTCGGCATCCCCCTGGCCCCCGGCGCGATCGAGCTCATGCAACACTGCCTGCTTGTCGCGTGAAAGACCAAGGCGCTTGATCTTCTGAGCATTCTGTAGAAACTCGAACAGTGCCGCGCCTGCGTCCTCGTGATGAGGTCTTGACAGGCGACGAGCCGCGAAGTCTTGGATCGTTGCGGGGACGCGTGCAAGAAATCTCTCCGCTGCGTCCGCTTTTCCTCCGTCTCGCAAGGTGCGCGCCAGCCCCACCGCCAACGCTACCTCCCCCTCGAGCAGCCCTACCGCGTCCTCTACACGCGGATCCTCCAGAATCCCCGGGCAATCGATCACGCACCCAAGCATCTCCCGTGCCACCTCGTGCGGATCGATGCGCGAACGCGCCCGCTCAGGCGCCAACACCCGCGTGTCCCCCCCCCCCCCCCCCCCCCCCCCCCCCCGGGTTCCCCCCCGCGCCCCGGCCGCGGGGGAGGGCGGCCGCGCCGGGGGGGGGCCCCCCGCCGCCGGGGGGGGGGTGGGGGGGGGGGCCGCCCGGCGCCCCAACGTCGCCAGCCCCCATCCCTGCCTTCCCCCAGCGGGGGAAGGAGAAAAACCCGCGCCTTGAAAGGAATTGACCATGGCCACCAAAGGATTCTTCACCGCCTTCAACGACGTCTGGATGCTGGATGGCGTGCGCACGCCCATGGTCGACTACTGCGGCGCGCTGGGCCACGTCTCGCCCACCGACCTGGGCATCAAGGCGGCGCGCGAAGCGCTCAAGCGCGCGGGCGTGGCCGCCAGCGACATCGGCTCCGTCGTCACCGGCAACATGGCGCCGGGCGACTTCGACCAGTTCTTCCTGCCGCGCCACATCGGCCTGTACGCCGGCGTGCCGGTGCAGGTGCCGGCCATCATGGCGCAGCGCATCTGCGGCACCGGCTTCGAGCTGTTTCGCCAGGCCGGCGAGCACGTGCAGGGCGGCGCGTGCGAGGCGGCGCTGGTGGTGGGCGCCGAAAGCATGACGCGCAACCCGATTGCCGCGTTCGAGCACCGCACCGGCTTCAAGCTGGGCGCGCCCGTGGGCTTCAAGGA
>JAKLDZ010000106.1 GCA_022703255.1 Myxococcota bacterium
CAGGCTCGGAGCCTGTCTCTCCGATCTGTGCGCGGGCCTCGCAGACTCCGTCGCGCGGAACTATCTCCAGAAGGTCGTCGGCTCCCACGCCATCGGCCGCAGGATCGTTTTCCAGGGCGGAGTGGCTGCCAACCGGGCCGTGGTCGCCGCCTTCGAGCGTCAGCTCGGACGGCGGATCTCGGTGCACCCTCACAACGGCATCTCGGGAGCGATTGGGGTCGCGCTGCTCGCTCGAGAGCACCTGCAGGGACGCGCGACGGCCTTCAAGGGGTTGGATGCGATTGGCTCGCACCAATCGCGGACGTTCGAGTGTCGTCACTGCGAGAACCGGTGCGAGGTCACGCAGATCTCGATTGGCGGCTCGAAGGTGCACTTCGGCGACACGTGCGAGCGCTACACGGTGCGGGACCACGATGCTGCGGGCCGCGGGAGCGAGGTGCCCAACCTGTTCGCGGAGCGGGATGTGCTCTGGCAGCAGAGCCTGGAGGCGGCGGCGCCGGGCACGGGGCGGGGCCGCGGGGTCATCGGGTTCCCAAGGGCGTCGACCTTCTTCGAGCACCTGCCGTTCTGGGCGACGTTCTTCGGACAGCTCGGCTTCGAGGTCGTGCTCTCGCCTCCCACGAGCATGCACACCCTCGAACTCGGCACGCGTCACCTGCCGACCGAGACCTGTCTGCCCATCAAGATGACCTTCGGCCACGTGGCTGCCCTGCAGTCCCTGGGCGCCGACGTCGTGTTCCTCCCCTCGCTCGTCGCCATGGACGAGCGCCCGGGCAGCGACGCCTACGTGTGCCCGTACACGCAGGCCGCGCCGTTCATGGTGCGATCGTCGGTACCCCAGGACATCCTGACGCCCGAGGTATCGCTCGCGGGCGACTTCGCGACGTTCGAGGAGGGCATGCGGGAGACGGCGGCGAAGCTCGGCATTGCGCGCGACGAGATGCTGGAGGCCTGGGCAGCGGCGGACCTGGCGCAGAAGGGCTTCCATGCGAAGCTCGTGGAGCGCGGCAAGCAGGTGCTGCAGGGGGACTTCGAATCCGCGCTCGTGATCCTCGGGCGCCCCTACAACCTCAACGACCCGTTCCAGAACCTGAACCTCGGTCGCCACTTCGCGCGCCTCGGGGTGCTTGCCATTCCGCAGTCGTTCCTGCCTTCCGACGAGGTCGATCTGGCGTCCCTCGGACACGACCTCCCATGGCGCTTCACGCGCGACGCCATGCGCGCAGCTCTCTTCGCCTCGCAGGATCCGCGCCTGCACCCGGTGCTCGTCACCAGCTTCGGCTGCGGACCCGACGCGTTCCTGCAGAAGCATCTCGCCGTCGCGCTGCCCGGCGCCAATCTGCTCGCCCTCGAGTTCGACGAGCACCGCGGAGAGGCGGGCATGGTGACTCGCATCGAGGCGTTCCTCGATCGCATTGCGAATGCCCAGAGCACGCCCTCGCGGCGCGCGGTGCAGCTTGTCCGGCACCGCTCCAAGGACGCGCAGCCGATGGCGGGACGGCGTGTTGCGATTCCGTACTTCGCGGACCACGCCTACGCGTTCGAGGGGCTGCTGCGGGGCATGGGCGCCGACGCGTCCATCCTCCCCATCCCCGACGACACCATCCGAGCTGCAGGCGAAGGAGCCGGCTCCGGCAAGGAATGCCACGCCTACGCCATGCTGCTCGGCGATCTGGTGCGTCTTGCCGAGCGCTCCTCCGGCGCGCCTTCGACCTACATGTACCCGGGCACGACCATCCCGTGTCTGATGATGCAGTTCGCCGACGGCTTCCAAATCGACCTCGCGCAGCGCGGGCTCGAGAACATCACCGTGCTGTCGCCCAACTCCCGCGAGATGCTCGAGCTGTTCGGCATCGGAGGCAGCAGCCTGCTGTGGCGCGGGCTCGTCGCCGTCGAGCTGTTGCTCCGCTGGCTGTGCGAGAACCGCCCCTACGAGCTCGTGCAGGGCTCCGTCGACGAAGCCCATCAGGCGAACCTGCGCGACCTGTCCGCTTCGATGGCCGTGGACGACATGGCATCGTTCCTCGAGCGCGCCGTGGACCGGATGGCTTCCGTGCGGGTGGACCGCTCCGTGCCCCGTCCCCTCGTGGGGGTCGCGGGGGACATCTACACGCGCATCAACGACTCGGCGAATCTCGGGCTGTGGAGGATGCTCGAGTCGATGGGGTGTGAGGTCTGGCCTGCTCCCTTCCTCGTCGACAACATGGAGTTCGGGCTCCCTCAGGAGTTCGGCTCCAGCCTGCGTCGAAGGCGCTTCGGCGACGCCCTCGTCGCGGGTCTCCTGATGATGCGCAAGGAATGGAACTCCTGGCCCGTGCGACGCCGGTTGTCGCCGATGGTGGTCCGCGGCGCCGAGCCTGGCTACGAAGACACCCTGCGCCTCGCCACACCCTACGTCGGCGCTGGCTCCCAACAGCTCCTGCTGCTCAACGTCGCCAAGATGGTCGACTTCGCCCAGCGCGGCGCGGACGGCGTGATCAACGCGATGTGCCTGAACTGCATGTATGGCACGACCTCGGCGGCGCTGATCGATCGCATTCGCGCCGATCACGGCGGCATTCCCATGGTGAGCCTGGTGTACGCCGGGACCGACAACGCCGCTCTTCGCACGAAGATCGAGACCTTCGTCCACCAGGTCCGCGCCTTCCGGCAGAGCCGCGTCGGGCTGCGCGGCGTTCCCCGCGAGGTCACCCTCGGCGAGGCTTGATCGACGTTCCGAGGTGGTTGCCCGCGCACGTCACCCTTCGCACCCGTCAACGACGGTCCCGTTGGGACCGAAGGGCTCGTCGCGTTGTGAGCCCGGCGGGGGAAAGCGGCGTTGACGCGGAACAGCGCTTCGGGTACTTGCCAATCGACGCAAACTCCCTGAAGTGTGGCCCGAATGTTGCTCGACCCGCATTCCTACAACGACGCGACCCAACCCGAGACCACGAACCTGGAATGGAAGGCGCGGGTGGACTTCGCGTCTCGCACGATCGAAGGCGAGGTGACGTTGACCCTCGCATCGGCCGGAGCCGGTCCGTTCGATCTCGACACCCGGGACCTGACGATCCTCGAGGCGCGAGACGACTCCGGGCGCAAGCTGGAGTTCTCCCTCGCGGCTGCGGAGCCGATCCTGGGTGCTCGCCTGCGCGTGATGCTGCTGGAAGGGACGCGTGCGGTCACGATCCGCTACAGGACGTCGCCCGAGGCCTCTGCGCTGCAATGGTTGGAGCCCGCACAAACGCTCGGCGGCAAGCAGCCGTTCCTGTTCAGCCAGTGCCAGGCCATCCACGCGCGTGCGGTGGTCCCGGTCCAGGACACGCCCAGGCTGCGCGTCAAGTACCGCGCCGAGCTCACCATCCCCGCCAACCTCCAGCTCCTCATGGCCGCTTCGTTCGTGTCACGAACAGAAAACGGCAACGGCGAGGCTACCGTCGTCTACGAGATGCCTCAGCCCATTCCCCCCTACCTGCTCGCCTTCGCCGTCGGTGACCTCGCGTCCCGCGACATCGGACCGCGCTCCAGGGTCTGGGCCGAACCCGGCATCGTCGACGCCGCCGCCTTCGAGTTCGCCGAGGTCGAGGCCATGATCCAGAAGGCCGAGAGCATCTTCGGCCCCTATGACTGGGAGCGCTTCGACGTCCTCACCATGCCCCCCTCCTTCCCCTACGGCGGCATGGAGAACCCCAGGCTCACCTTCCTCACGCCCACCGTCATCGCCGGCGACCGATCCCTCGTGAGCGTCCTCGCCCACGAGCTCGCTCACTCGTGGACCGGCAACCTCGTCACCAACGCCAACGCCGAGCACTTCTGGCTCAACGAGGGATTCACCGTCTTCGCCGAGCGCCGCATCCTCGAGGCCCTGTACGGCTCCGACGTGATGATCCTCAACGCTGCGGTCGGCCGGCACCGCCTCGGCAAGGCTGTCGAGCGCTTTGCCCCGCACCCTGAGCTCACCCGCCTTCAGACCTCGCTCGGCGGAGTGGACCCCGACGAAGCCTTCTCCGACGTGCCCTATGAGAAGGGGTATCTGTTCCTCCGCGCCATCGAGGAGATCGTCGGACGCCAGGCGTTCGACGGCTTCCTGCGCGGCTATGTGGGACGGTACCGCTTCGGCGCGATCACGACGGCGCAGTTCCTGGAGACGCTCGAGGAGCTGTTGCCTGGCGTTGCGAAGAAGGTCGGCGCCGACGAGTGGATCCATGGCGCGGGCATCCCGGCCAACGCGCCGCATCCGAGATCGTCGCGTCTCGACGCCATCTCGACCCTGGGCTCCAATGCTCCCAGCGACGAGCTCGCCGCTTCGTGGACCGCCAACGAATGGGCGTTGTACCTCGGCGGCCTCTCGCTGCCGGCCTCTGCCGAGCTCTGCAGCAACCTCGAGACGCGATTCCACCTCACCGACAGCCACAACCACGAAATCCTCGTGGCCTGGCTCAAGGTCGCCATCGGCTCCGGCTTCGAGCCCGTGATTCCTCGCACCGAGCAGCTCCTCGGAACCGTCGGCCGCATGAAGTACCTCGAAGGCCTCTACTCCGCCCTCGCCACCAGCAGCCGTTGGCGCCCCCTCGCTCGCCAGTGCTTCGAACGCTGCAAGATCGCCTATCACCCCATCGCCCGTCAGGTCGTCGAAGGCGTGCTCCGCAGACACGACGCCTGACCCCGGCCTCCATCCTGCCTCCCCTCTGCTGCTCATCGGCGCGTCCCCGGCTACCCGTAGGCCCTGTCCACACTGCGCAGCACCCGCTCCGCCTCCTCCACGTCCGAAAACGGATCGCTCCGTGCCCCCACCCGCTGCGTCCGCTCGTGTCCCTTCCCCGCAATCACGATCACCTCGGCGTCGGTCGCCTCGGTGATCGCGCGACGAATCGCCTCGCGTCGATCGGGTTCCTCGACGACTCCGCCATAGCCATCCATGCCCGCTCGGACCTGTGCGGCAATCGCCGACGGTTCTTCGTTCCTCGGGTTGTCGGTCGTCAGAATCACGCGGTCCGCACTCGTCGCAATCCTGCCCATCTGCGGTCGCTTCCCGCGATCCCGATCCCCTCCCGCGCCGAACACCAGCGTGAGTCTGCCCGCGCAGAGGCCGCGCGCCGTACGCAGCGTCTGCTCGAGAGCGTCGGGCGTGTGCGCGTAGTCCACGACAACCCACGGTTTCGAAGCGACGATCTGGAACCGGCCTTCCGGCGAAGGCTCCCGGGCGATGCGCGCCGCGGCGGAGTCTGGGTCCACGCCTGCAGCCATCGCGCCTGCAAGCGCAGCGGCTGCGTTCTCGGCGTAGACCGTTCCCACCGCGCGCAGGGAGACAGGGATCTCCCTGCCTCGAAGTCCAAGGCGCAACCGCGTGCCGGTCCAGGATGCGACGGATTCGATCAGCTCCACATCCGCGGCGCGCTCGGGCGCTCTGCGCCCCCAGCGCAGGCATGTGACGCCGGCCGGAAGGATCTCCTCGAGCAGCGCTCCGGCCGGATCATGAGCGGGAAGCACCGCGGCCCCCCCGGCCGGAAGGTGCAGGAAGAGCTGCGCCTTGCTCGCCAGGTAGTGCTCCGCGCTTCCGTGCGCGTCGAGGTGATCGCGGGTCAGGTTCGTGAACACGCCGATCCGTAACGGCCACGCTCGCGCGAATCCCACGGCCAGGGCTTCGCTCGTGACCTCCAGGACCGCGTGCCTGCCGCCTGCGTCGCGACACAGCTCGAGCGCGCGGACAAACCCCTCATGATCCTCCTCGACGTCGAGCCGCTCGTCGTCGAGGAAGCTGCCGACCGTCGTGACGCGCAGCACGGGCGCACCGCTGGCGCGCAGCGCCGCAGCCAGGAACGCGCACGTCGTGGTCTTCCCATTGGTGCCGGTGACCCCGATCGCGGTGATGTCGTGGGCCCATGCAGGAGGCGGTGGGAAGGGACAGGGCGCGAGCACGGCAGAGGCGCGACCTACCACTTCTCCCAGCGCACCAGCTCGGTGAGCGGCTTGCGCTGGATGGAACCTCGCGAGTCAGCCGGATACCCGAGCGGGGTGAACGCGACCGGCTCCACCCCTTCGGGCAGTTGGAGGATCTCGCGTGCGGCTGCGGGATCGAACGCCGCCACCCAGCAAGTCCCAAGCCCCGCGTTCGCCGCCGCCAGGATCAGGTGATCCATCGCGATGGTCACGTCCACGTCGTTGTAGTTCTTGCCGTCGCGACGCACCCAGTTCTGCGCGGGGATTCCGCAAGCCGCCACGATCAGCGGCGCCTGGACGAACCACGGCCGCCCGTAGATCCTCGACAGCTCCTGCTGTCGACCGGCCGTGTGCACCACGACGATCTGGAAGGGTTGTCGGTTGCACGCCGTGGGCGCCATCCGCGCAGCATCCAGGACTTGCTGGACCAGCGCGTCATCGACCGGATCGGTCCGATAGGCCCGCACGCTGTAGCGCTTGTGAATCAACTCGGAGAATTCCACCGTCCCGATTCCTTCCCCGACATCGACGCTGTCGTTGTCGCAGTTGCAGTCCTAACCCCGGGCGTGGCGGGCGTCGACCCCGACGCATGCGTTGCCACGAGCGCGGCGTCTGTCCGGAGCGCTCCCACCAACTCGTCCACGGATTCCGCGCGACGGTGCGCGCGAAACAGCTCTCGCGCTGCCGGCTCCACCCTCCCCATCGCGACCAGCCACCCCTTGAGCAACCCCGCTACCTTCTCGGGCGGCTGACCGTCCGCGAGTCGCTCCTCGGCGCAGCCCGCGACGAACGCCGCGCGCCGCGGCCACGACCAGAAGCAAGCCTCGAGTCCGGCGAGCACGCGAAAGGTCTCGGGGCGCTCGATGGCGCCTCTTCCGACGAGGAAGCGGTCGCATCCAGATGCTCTTCGGCAGGCTTCGACGTCCTCGGGAGTCCGCAGGTCTCCATTGGCGATGACCGGGATTCGCAGGTGTTGGCGCACCATGCCGATTCGTGCCCAGTCCGCGACTCCATCGTATCCTTGGGTTCGCGTACGTCCGTGCAGGGCCACGCACGATGCTCCGCCGCTCTCCGCGGCGCGCGCGATGTCCACCGCCGCATCGGGGGAGTCCCAGCCGAGGCGAAGCTTGGCGGACACCTGGATGCGCGAGGGCAGCGCCCTGCGAACCGCTGCGACGATCCTCTCGATCGCCCCGGCATTGCGGAGCAGCGCCGCCCCGCCTCCGTGTCCGTTGACCCGTCGCACCGGGCACCCGAAGTTGAGATCGACGCCGCCCGCGCCGAGACCCACGAGTCGCGCCGCGGTGTGTGCCATTCGTTCCGCGTCGCTGCCGAGCAGCTGCACCTGCACGGGGACCCCCGCTCGCGTGAGCGATCCGGTGCGCAGCTCCGGGCAGAAGCGCAGCAGGTAGGAGTCCGGCAGATCGGAGGCGGTGACGCGCACGAAGCCGGCAACGCACCAGGACATGCCGCCCAGAGCGGACAGGTGTGTCCGCATGAAGGGGTCGGCAATCCCTTGGAGCGGCGCAAGTCCGAACACGGTGGGAGGCATGAGCGGCCAAGAAGAATAGTGGACCAGCCGGACACGGCGAGGGGAAAGTGCCCTCGGGATCCTTGGATCCGGCTTGAGGTCCGCGTCCCTTCCCGTATGATCCAAGCATGGTCTCCGATCCCTCACGCTCGCGGCACCCGGCTCGTCGGCTCGGCGTGGTGCTGATCGCCGTGATCGGACTCGGCGGCCTGAGCGGATGTGGCGGCCCCGACGACTCGTCGTACTACTGGGGCAAGGTGGGCAGCGGCGGGTCCGGAATCTCGCCCAAGGACGGCGGGACCGCTGGGGGAAACGGTGCGGATGCGCCGGCGTGCATCCCCCTGAACTGCGACGACATCAACGCCAACTGCGGGCAGGCTCCGGACGGGTGCGGCGGAGAGCTGGAATGCGGTGCGTGTCAGGCCGGGGAATCCTGCGGAGCGGACGGCCCGAACCGTTGCGGCGCAGGCGCCTGCACGCCCACGACCTGCGCCCAGGCTGGCGCCGAGTGCGGGCTCGCGTCGGACGGTTGCGGGACCACGCTCGACTGCGGCGAATGCCCCGAGGGGCAGCTGTGCGGAGCCCAGGGGCCGCCCAACGTGTGCTCCGGCGGAGGGACGACCTGCACGGGCAGCCTGGCGGACTGCGACGGCGATGCGACCAACGGCTGCGAGGTGGATCTTCTGAGCGACCCGGCGAACTGCGGAGCATGCGGCGCTGTGTGCTCTGCCGCGGGGCCGTGCAAACAGGGCGGCGGCTGCGAGGGCGGAAGCTGCGTGCCCGCGGTTGCGATCGAATGCGATGAGCCCCCTGAGGGTCCGTGCTGGCAAAGCTCCGGCACGTGCAATCCTTCCACCGGAGAGTGCGATTACTCCCCCGTCTCCGACGGTACCGAATGCGGCGATCCGTGCCATCGGTGCAACTCCGGCGACTGCGTTCCCCTCGGACAGGGAGCGTCCTACGACGGCGTCTCCTCGCACCGCTGCTGCGACGGTGTCGCCGTGGACACCAGCACGAATGCCGATCATTGCGGCGGATGCGGCCTGCCCTGCGCGTCGGGAGAGAGTTGCGAATCCGTGGCCTCGACGACGGGGTGTCAGAAGTACCCTGCTTCCACCTCCGGACGCTGCACGTGCGACGCCGGGGTGGACTGCCCGATTGGGCGCAATGGCCAGCACCAGACCTGCCGGAACGTGACGCCGTACGCGTGGCGGTGCGCACCGGTGTCGGAGGAAGTTTGCGCGATCGGGCAGGAGTTCTTCGACGATCCCGATTGCCCGAACTACTGCTACTACCCCTGAGTGGCGCCGAATCCCTCACGTCCGAACGCGCCTCGGTCGCGTGCTGTCGTCCGGCCGAGCGTGACACCCCCGATCACAGATACACGATTTCTCCTCGATGAGCTATCCTGGAGCGATGAAGTCCCCTCGGCCTCAACGAGTCTCAGCTCTTGGCCCCTCCGGGGCGCACGCTCCGGGTTGGCTGCTGCACGGGCTCTGTGCGTTGGCGCTCGTGGCAATGACGGCCTGTTCGGATTCCGACTCGGCCTCGGAAATCGCAGGACCTGCCGGGAGCTCGGGACATCCCGACGCCGCGGCGGACGCCAGTCTGGACGCTTCTGCGGACGTCTCCGTGCCGGAACCGTCCCTCGAAGCGGCCGCGGAGACGACGGTTGAGCCGGAGGCGGGACCGGTCTGCGTGCCCAAGACGTGCGCGCAGATGGAGTACACCTGCGGGAAGGCTCCGGACGGCTGCGGCGGAGTGATCGAGTGTGGAGCTTGCGCGACGGGGCAGATCTGCGGAGGCGCAGGGGCTCCGAACAAGTGCGGCGACAACCCCTGCCAGGTGCGGACGTGCGCGCAGATGAACGCATCCTGCGGCATTGCCTCCGACGGTTGTGCCGACGTTCTCGACTGCGGCGGATGTGCCGCGCCGTCCGCCTGTGGAGGAGGAGGGACGCCGAACCAGTGCGGGTGTCTGGTGAAGACCTGCGCGCAGATGGGACTGACGTGTGGCGAGGCCCCAGACGGCTGCGGAGGCGTGGTGAGCTGCGGGCAGTGCGCGGCGGGGCAGACGTGCGGGGCCAGTGCGCCGAACCAGTGCGGGGCCGGCTCTTGCACGCCCAAGACCTGTGCGCAGCTCCAGGTGAGCTGCGGCGTGGTCTCCGACGGGTGCAGCGCGACGGTCGATTGCGGAACCTGCACTTCGCCCGAAGTCTGCGGTGGTGGAGGCAAGCAGAACCAGTGCGGGTGTCTCCCCAAGACCTGCGCGCAGCTCGGGGCGTCCTGCGGGGAAATTAACGACGGCTGCGGGCACAAGGTGCAGTGCGGCTCGTGTGACGATCAGAATCCCTGCACCGTGGGCGACGCCTGCCAGAGCGGCCTGTGCGTCCCGGGCAACCCGGTCGAGTGCTCCACGCCTCCCAATGCGTCGTGCTACGAAACAACCGGCACCTGCGACAAGGCGACCGGAGATTGCTCCTACGCGAAACGCGGAGCCGGCACCCCGTGCGAGGCCGACTCCGACGCCTGCACGGGCGACGTATGCGACGGCCTTGGCACTTGCGTGCTCGGGGCGGCCAAGACCTGCACGACTCCGCCCGACCCTGGCTGCTACGAGCCGATCGGGACGTGCAATCCGGCCAATGGGGTGTGCTCCTACCAACCGAAGGCGCAGGGGACCGCATGCGACTCCGACGGCAACGCGTGCACGGTCGGGGACGCGTGTGACGGAGCGGGGCTCTGCATCGCCGGGGCGCTGAAGACTTGCGCAGCGCCGCCGAACACGACCTGCTACAACGCCACGGGCACCTGCAACACCTCCACGGGCGCCTGCACGTACTCCCCCAAACCCTCTGGCACCGCGTGCAATGCCGACAACAACGCGTGCACCGTCGGCGACACGTGCAACGCTTCGGGCACGTGCGTGGCCGGTGCAGCCAAGTCCTGCAACAGCCCGCCGAACACGGCCTGCTACAACGCCACCGGCACGTGCAACACCTCGACGGGCGCCTGCTCGTACACGAAGAAGACCGACGGGACGAGCTGCGGAACGTGCAAGGAGTGCAGCAACGGGACCTGTGGAAACGCGCCCAACGGTACCGACTGCGGAGCCAACAAGTGCTTCTACTGCAGCTCGGGAGCGTGCACTGCCCGGGCGGTGGGATACCAGTACGACGGCACCGAGTCCCACCGGTGTTGCGGCTCGCCTCGCGTGCAGGTCGACATCTCCGCCAACGAGAACCACTGCGGCGGATGCGGGCTGAACTGCGCGACCGGCGAGACGTGCCAGTCGGTGTCCGCCACCACCTCGTGCTCCCCGCACCCGGCCTCGACCTCCGGTCGCTGCACCTGTGACTCCAACAACGAATGCCCCACTGGCCGCAATGGCCTGCACCAGACCTGCCGGACGTCGACCCCCTACGCCAACGTCTGCGCCCCCTCCACCGCGGAGTACTGCTCCTCCGGCGAGGCCTTCCAGAACGTCTCGGGCTGCCCCAACTACTGCTACTACCCCTGATCCCTCCAGCGCTCCCCAGTCGCCTACGGAGTCGCATCACGACAACAACGGAATCCGGTCGAGTAGTCGTGATACGTCGCCTCGTGCCCGATCGTCGTGAATCGGCACCCTCGCCCGTGCTCGCTCGTCGTGCTGAAAAACCCTCCCATGAAGATCGCGTGGCCCGTCCTCGGCCCAACCTTCTTCAGCACGTCCTCCTGCAACGGGACCTTCGCCGGAAGCGTCGAATCCACCTTGTCGCTCACCCACTCGTGCAGGTTGCCCACCAGATCCATCACCCCCTCGCCGCTCACGCATTCGGCGTATTCCCCCGTCCGCGCGAGGAATCGCGGCTCCTGCGCCAACCGCGGGCTGTTGAAGTGCTCCTCGTACTTCCAACGGCTCGGGTTCGATCCGAACAGGTGCGACAGCAGGTGAGGCTTCCCGCTGTTGCAGCGGCTGCGCTCCTCGTGATTGCCGTACGGGTAGACCTGCCCGCGCGGACCGTGGCACGCCCGATACCACTCCCCCAAGGTGCACAGCCGCTTGCCCGCTTGCCTGCAGGCCGCCTCGGACTCGACACGGCTGACGTACGCCTGAGGAAAAACCTCCGGAGAAGACACCGCGCGGTACGTCGCCCCACGCACCGGTCGCTCGTAGTGAGCGTGCACGCTCTCCTCGCCGTTCTCCCCCACCCGCACCAGATGAGCCTCCCAACGATCGATGCAGTAGCGTCCAACGGACACCATCTCCTGCGGGCACGGTGCCGCTGCGACCGACTCTCCGCGCGTCGAGAGAGCGCGCCGGTCAGCCGCGGCGGACGACGACGTCGATGGCGCGACAGCGGGAGTCGCCGAATGGGCCGAAGGCGCGGCTGCCGCGGGAGGCACCGGCTGTGCCGGCGAGGCGGAAGGTGGAGGGGAACGGTCGGCAGAGCCGCGGCTCTGCTCGCACCCCGCACACAGCGTCGCCAACGCACACGCGGTGAAGATCGGGCCTGCCTTCATTGCGCTCAGCCTATCACGCACACGCGGGGCGTGCCCCTGCCGCGCCCGCTCACGGGACCACGAGCGCTTCGAGCTCGTGGAGCGACGCGATCACGTGGCGTGCTCCCGCCGCGTCCAATCGCTCCGCATCGTGCGCTCCCGTCGTCACCCCGACCGGCACCGCTCCAGCCAGCAGCCCGGCCATCATGTCGTCGGGCGTGTCGCCCACCATGACCGCCTCCGCCGCCGATACGTGCAGGTGTCGCAGCGCGAGCAACACCGGCTCCGGATCCGGCTTCGGACGCGACACCTCGTCGAGCCCGATGACGATTCCAAACAGCTCCAGCATGCCGATCGATCGCAGGATGTGGATCGCACCGTCGGCCTTGCGGGTCGTGGCGATGCCGAGCCGGCAACGCTCCGCCAGCGTGCGGATGACCTCGGGCACGCCCGGCATGGGACGGGTCAGGTGCAACGCATGCTCGAAGAAGAACGACCGGTACTCGCGCGCATACCGCTGGACTCGCTCCGCGTCGGCCTGCGGATCGGCGGCGTGGAACATCTCCAGGAGAGGACGTCCGATCGACGCGCGGATGGCGCGCTCTTCCGGAACGGGCACAGCATGATCCGACAGGACGGCCTTCATTGACGCCACGATGGCGTCGGAGGCGTCCACGAGTGTGCCGTCGAAGTCGAAGACGATCGCGCGAATCGGGGGCATGCGGCCGTCACTACTACCCCGCACCCGCCGCAGGTCAAGTGCCGCTGCCAGGGGGGATGCAGCAGAACGTCTTGTTGCCGATGCCGATGCAGGACGCTCCGGGCGAGGCCGCGGAGTCGCAGAGGTAGTATTGGTAGCTGGAGCCGTAGGGGCTGCAGTAGGTGTCGAGGGAGGGCGCAGCGACGCACCCGTCGAAGGCCTCACCACCGCCCTGCCCCGTCGAGCAGGTCTTCCAGGCTGCGTTCTGATCCGCGCAGTCCGCCTTGGGAGCACCCGCCGAAGTGCAGGTCACCTCGGCCTTCGCCACGCACTCGAAGTACGCCGCCAGCTCGTCGTCGCACCCCGCAGGCCCCTGGCTGGAGCCGCCGGTTCCGACCGAGGAGGTTCCGCACTCGGACGCGCAGTCGTCCACGCGCGCCGCGGGCATGGTGGAGCAGTCGGCGGCGTGCAGGTGGGTGCATGCTTGCACGCAGAGCGCGGACATGGTTCCGGTCGTGGGAGAGAGGCTGGACCCGAGGCCGACGCGGTAGTCGATGGACTGCGGGCCGGGGTCTTCGCCGTGGTCGGAGCCGGCGAGATCCACGGGGTTGGTGCCTCCGGAGCAGGCGGCGACCAGCAGGAAGAGGAGGCCGAGCAATGCGCTGTGTGCGTAGGAGTTCATGGTTCTCGATCCTCCTCAGAAGTAGTAGCGCGCGGCGACGGTCCCGAAGCCGCGGAAGATGTCCCAGGGGTTGTTGAAGCTCGAGGTCGTCAGCAGCGTGCTCGTGTCGGTCACGCTCTGGTTGCCCACCGATGCGGAGACGCGCTGATGGGACATCAGCAATCCCACCGAACCTTCGAGGGATAGCTCCGGCATCCCGAGGAAGCCGAAGTGGATTTCCGCGCCGGCTCGCGCCCCCACATCCAGCCTCCACCCTCGCAGCTCCGCCTCGGGAGGCGCGTTCGTCAACGCCGGTGACTTCACGTTCGAGAAGGCCGTGCCGAAGTTGACCTCGGGAATGGCCAACAGCGTGATGTGCTTCGACCATCCGAGGGCGAACGGCATCCCCATGTGCACGAACAACGCGGTCGTCGACCGCTTGTCCACGTCGCTGGTGACTGCGCCCAGCTCGGAGCTCGTCTTGCCCCCGGAGTAGTGAACGCCGAGGCCGGGCTCGATCGCGACACGCCGATTGAGCCAGAAGCGCACGCCGAGGGCGGGGGCTGCAACGGTTCGGGTCACGATCTTGTCGTTCGGATCGAGGCCCGGGCTGTCGGAGCTCCCCGTGGGAACGGCAACCGCGAGCGGGATGTCGCTGACCCCGAGCCAACTGAGACCGAGCTTCCGCACGACCGTCTCGTGATCGGGAACGTAGGCCGGAGGCGGAGGCGGCGTCGGCGCCGGCATGGGGACGGCGACGAACACGGGAGCGGGGTGGGTGGGGTTCGGGGTTGCGGCAGCGACCGGGGGCGGAGGCGCGGGGGTTGGTGGCGCAGGGGGCTGCGACGGGGTGGTCTCGGGGTTGGGCGGCGCCGCGGCGGCAGGAGTCTGCGCGACGGCGAAGGAGCTGAGCGTGCAAGCGAGGACGATGGCGGGTGCCATGAAGCAAGGAACCCGAAGCATGGCTTCCATGATGATCTCCCGTGCTGGCGGACGAAGCGTCGCGCTCCGTTGCGAGCGCGAGCACGATAGCGCGGGCCGGGATCGCGGTCCAAAATCGGGCCGTGTCGGAGGCGTCGGCACGCCTGGGGGGGACCGCGGGGTCTCGCCCGGCCGCCGACGCTTCGGCCTGCGCGGTTGCCGTTGATGGACGCCTGGGGTATGCGAGAAGAACGCATGGAAGAAGCCAGAACGGTCAAGGGCGTTCGTCTCAACAACAAGGAATACGAGGTCCCCTACCGCACGCCGGTCGGCGACGTGATTCGCGATCACACCGCCACCGCGAGGCACTCGGTGCTCGCGGCCATCGTGCAACAACGCTGCGTGGACCTGACCTTCCCGATCTGCGCGCCGACCGAAGTCTTCCCGGTCGACTACACGATGCGCGAGGGCGTCGCCGTGTACCGTCGCACCGCCTCGCTGATCCTGTTCGAAGCCGCCCGGCGCATCTTCCCCGACAAGCGGGTCACGATCGGACAGGCGATCGGCAACGGGTACTTCTACCTGATGAGAGGCGGCAAGGAGTTCACGACCGCCGACGTGCAGCAGCTCGATCAGATGATGCGGCAGATCGTCAAGCAGGAACTGCCGATCCGCAGCGAGCTGGTGAGCCTCGACGAGGCACGGCAGGTTTTCGAGGGGCTGGGTTTCAAGGACAAGCTCCGGGTGCTCAAGACGTGGTGGGAGCCCTTCGTGCCCATCGTGCGGTGTGGGCAGTTCGTGGATATCCACCATGCAC
>JAKLDZ010000107.1 GCA_022703255.1 Myxococcota bacterium
CGGCACGATGCGCCAGCCTCGGAACTCGCCGAAGAACGTGAGCAGCCAGGAGCGGAACATGTAGAAGGCCGTGAGCACCGCGCCCATCAGGGCGAGCGCGAAGATCGCCTGGCCGAACCAGGCCGGGGCCTCGAGCGACGCCATCATCGCGTGCTGCTCGCCGCCGTCGAGGTTGCGCGTCACTCGCTTGACCATCTGCTCGAGCGCTCCCGAGGCTTCCACCCGGTTGACCAGCGCGCGGAACAGGATGTCGTCCTTGGAGAAGAACCCCGAGGTCAGGGGCAGCCCCGCGATCGCGAGCGTCGCGGCCGTGTACGCGAAGAACGTGCGCGGCATGTGCTTGCGCAGGCCGCCCATGTTGCGCATGTCCTGCGAGCCGTCGGTGTCGTGGATGCGCGCGTGCATCGCATGGATCACCGAGCCCGCCGCCAGGAAGAGCGCGGCCTTGAAGAACGCGTGGGTCACCACGTGGAAGATGCCGGAGGCGAACGCCCCGACGCCGACCCCCACGAACATGTAGCCGAGTTGGCTGACCGTCGAATAGGCCAGGACCTTCTTCAGGTCGTTCTGGACCAGGCCGATGGTGGCTGCAAACACCGCAGTGATCGCGCCGATGGCCGCCACGATCATCATCGTGGTGGGGGAGAGCATGAACACGACGTTCATGCGGGCGACGAGGTAGACGCCCGCGGTGACCATGGTGGCGGCGTGGATGAGCGCGCTGACCGGGGTCGGACCCGCCATCGCGTCGGGAAGCCACACGTACAGGGGGATCTGCGCGCTCTTTCCGGCGCAGCCGAGCATCAGCGCGAGGCCCACGAGGGTCGCGGCGTTGACGTATCGCGGGGTGTGCAGGAGGTGAGGGAACCACGACGGCAGTCCGTGTCCGAGGGGCCAGACCTGCACGCGCGTGAGAAGCTGTCCCGCCTGCGCGTCGATCCCCTGCCACGACAACGTGCCCACGTAGTGGATGATCATGGCCATGGCCACGAGCAGGCCGAAGTCGCCGATGCGGTTCGCGATGAAGGCCTTGGTGCCCGCGGCCGCGTTCTTCCCCTCCTCGAACCAGAACCCGATGAGCAGGTAGCTGCACATGCCCACCCCCTCCCATCCCACGAACAGGATCGGGAGGCTGTCGCCGAGCACCAGCACCAGCATCGAGAAGATGAACAGGTTCATGTAGGCGAAGAACCGGTGGAACCCCGGATCCCCGGCCATGTACGCCACCGCGTACAGGTGGATCAGGAACCCCACCCCCGTCACCACCAGCAGCATCACCGCCGACAGGTTGTCCGCGCAGAAGCTCACGTCGATCCGCGTCGAGTCCAGCGGGATCCACTGCCACGCGTTCCACACGAAACGCACGTGCTGGCCATCCCCCGCGCCCGCACCTCGCAGCATGAAGAACGTCACCAGCGCCGCCGCGAACGAGACGCCGACCGAGGACAGGGCCATCAGGCGCACACCGGCCGGCCCGAGGCGCTTGCCGAAGATGCCGTTGACGAAGGCTCCCAGCGCCGGCATCCCGAGGATCACCGCGAGCAACGGGAAGCTCGAGCCCGGGTTGGGGAACAACGAGTTGAGCAGCTCCATCGTGGTCTTCCGTCAGTTCCTCAGCAGGTCCGCCGCGTCGGTCCGCACCGTCTTGCGCAGCCGGAACAACGCCAGCACGATCGCCAGCCCTACGGCCGCTTCGGCCGCGGCCACCGCGATGATGAAGAAGGCGAACATCTGCCCCGTGTGGTCGTGTCCAAGCCACCGGTTGAACGCGACCAGCGTGACGTTCACCGCGTTGAGCATCAGCTCGATGCTCATCAGCGCGACGAGGGCGTTGCGCCGTGCCAGGAAGCCGCACGCCCCGATCGCGAAGATCGCGGCGGCGACGACGAGGTAGTACTCCAGGGGGATCGAGGTCATGGCGTCTCCCCGCGGCTGGGGGTCTCGGTCTGCGGGACTGCTTCATCCGCCACGGCGGCAGCAGCGTCGGTCGCGGGCTTGCGCGTGCGTGCCACGGCCATCACCGCCACGATGGCGACGAGCAGCAGCAGCCCGGCGAGCTCGAAGGCCACCAGGCCCTCTCCGAACAACGCCCTGCCCAGACCGTCCACGGTCCCCAGCTCCCCGCGCGGCGGATCGAAGAAGTGCGGGAATCCCTTCGGAAGCGGCGTCTTGCTCATCGTCGGCACCGGCTCGTTGAGCCCCGCCATCGCACGGAACGCCAGCACCAGCGCAGCCGCCGCGCCGACCCCGAACAACCCCGCTCCGATCGCTCGCGTCCGCAACGTCTTCTTGTCCGCGATGGGGCCGCCCGAGGGGCCGAGCATCATGATCACGAACACGAAGAGCACGACGACGGCGCCTGCGTAGACGATGAGCTGGACGGCGGCGAGGAGCTGGGCGGACAGCGTGAGGTAGAGCCCCGCGATGCCGATGATCGTGGCGAGCAACCCCATGGCCGAGCGGATCGTGTTGCGCGCCAGCACCGTGGTCAGCGCGCCGGCGAGCGCGAGCGCCGACATCACGTAGAACAGCGCGGGTCCGAGCATGCTCATGCGTTGAGCCTCCCGGTGGAGGACTTCCCACCCGTGCGAACGTGCTGCTCGAGCTCCTTGCGGAACTTGCGCAGGAACCCGAGCATCGGCATCGACGCTCCCTCGCCGAACGCGCAGATGGTGTTGCCCATCACGTTCGAGGCGATCCCGTACAGCATGTCGAGCTCCTCGATTGTCGCGGTGCCCGCGACGATCTTGTCGACGATCCGTTCCATCCAGCCGGTCCCCTCGCGGCACGGCGTGCACTGGCCGCAGGACTCGTGGCGGTAGAAGCGCATGATGTTCTGCAGCGCCAGCGCGGGACACGCGCGATCGCTCAACACGATCGCGCACGTCGTCCCCGCCATCGTCCCCAGCTCCCGCATCGTGTCCACGCCGATGGGGACGTCGAGCACGCTCATGCCGTGCCACGGGTGCAGCACGGACTTCTGGTCCGGGGCGTCGACGGTCTCCTCGGGGCGAAGCACAGGGCACGACGAACCGCCGGGGATGACGCCGAGCAGCTTCGTTCCGGGGAGCATGCCGCCACCCAGCTCGTAGATCAGATCGCGCAGCGTCAGGCCGATGCACGCCTCGTACACGCCGGGACGCTGCACGTGGCCGCTGAGGCCGAAGAGCCGGCAGCCGCCGTCGCCCAGGTGATGCAGATCCGACAGGCGCGAGAAGGCCTCACCGCCCAGCTCGAGAATTGTCGGAGTCGAGGCGATCGTCTCCACGTTGTTGACCGTGGTCGGGCAGCCGAACAGGCCGGCTTGCGCAGGAAATGGCGGACGAATCCGCGGCTCACCCCGTCGCCCCTCCAGCGAGTTGAGCAGCGCCGTCTCCTCCCCGCAAATGTACGCCCCCGCCCCCGTGTGCACCTGCACATCCATCGCCCACCCGCTGCCCAACGGGTTCTCCCCGAGAAGCCCCGCATCGCGCGCCTCGCGGATCGCTCCCCACAAGCGCTCCTTGGCGAGGTGCAGCTCGTGGCGCACGTAGATGTACGCGGCGTGCGCGCCGATCGCCCGCGCGGCGATCATGCACCCCTCGATCAGACGATGCGGATCGAGCTCCATGATCGTCCGGTCCTTGAAGGTTCCCGGCTCCCCCTCGTCGGCGTTCACCACGAGGTAGGCGGGGAGCGTGGGGTGGGGCCGCATGAAGCTCCACTTGACGCCGGCAGGGAAGCCGGCGCCGCCCCGCCCGCGCAGGTTGGCCTTCTTGACCTCGTCGATGATCTGCTGCGCAGGCCAGGCGTAGGCCTTGCGCGCAGACTCGTAGCCGCCCTGCTCCCGGCTGACCCGCAGGGTCCAGCTCTCCGGCACGCCGTAGCTCCGGGTCAGATTCCGAACCTGTTTCAGCATGGGATCGCCTGCTCTCCTCGACCCGACTCGCAGCTCACTTCTCGTCGCCTGCGAGCAAACCATCGAGGATCCGATCCACCTGCTCGATGGTCAGATGCTCGTGGTACGTCTTGTCCACCTGCATCACCGGCCCCTGGCCGCACGCGGCCAGACACTCCGCGGTGCGAAGCGTGACCCGCCCGTCCGGCGTCGTCTCGCCTGCCCGGATTCCAAGCCTCTTCTCGCAGTGCCGCAGGATCTCCCCGGCGCCACCGAGGGCGCACGACAACGTGCGGCAGACCCAGATCTGGTGGCGTCCTACGGGCTGCTGGTTGAAGAGCGAGTAGAAGGTGACCACACCCTGGACGTGTGCGGTGGTGACCTCGCAGCGGTCGGCCACGAAGTCGATGACCTCGCTGGAAACCCAGCCGTGCTGCTCCTGGCACAGGTGCAGCAGGGGGATGCACGCAGCGAGCTTGTTGGGATAGCGCGAGAAGATCTCTTCCGCCTCGCGCTGGCGTTCCGGGGTCAGGGCGAATGACATGGCTGTCTTGGGGGGACGAATGCGTCGCTCTTGGCGCAAGAAACAGCCGAAAGCTAGTGGTGTGCGCGCGGGGGTGTCAAGCGGGGGGGCGGAAGGTTTCCCGGCAAGAGAGCGCCGCGTGTTGCCCACCCCGCGCCCTGCGCTCTACCCGACTCCCCCCCGCGCCGTTTGCCCACGCCCCAGCAAGGCGGGGCCTCCGACCCCTTCGGGCTGGATCAATCTTGCGCTTGAGACTTGAGAAGTGCGCGGCGGTCGGAGTAGGCTGCCACCGCTTTCCGATTCGCGAAGCCACTCACGTAGGAGGTGAGGAGTGTTCTGTCCGAACTGCGGGACGCAGAATCCCGAAACCGCGACCACCTGCACCAAGTGCGGATTCAACGTCAAGGGAGCATCCGCGCCCAAGTTCAAGGGCACGATGCTGATGATGAATGCGCAGAACGCGCCCGCAGCTCCGGCCCGCCCCGCGGCGCCCCCGGCAGCTCCCGCGGCCCCGGCGCCCGCTCCCGCGGCGCCCGCGCGCCCCGCGCCCTTCAAGGGCACGATGCTCATGGGAGGTGCTCCCCCACCGCCGGCGCAAGCCCCCATGGCTCCTCCTCCCGCAGCGCCCGCGCCGCAGTATGGCGCGCCTCCTGCCGCCGAGGCCGCTCCCCCCTTCGGCGCTCCGCCTGCGCCACAACCTGTCGCACCGGCCTTCGGTGGCCCGCCCCCGCAGTTCGGCGGCCCCGCCCCCGAACCGGTCAACCCCCTCGCCGGAACCATGGCCGCCGGCACCCCGGGCGCGTTCCCGCCTCCGGGCGGCGCTCCGCAGTTCGGTGGCCCGCCCCCGGCCCCCGCGCCCGATCAGTTCGGCGGCCCGCCCCCCGGCGCGCCCCCGCAGTTCGGTGGCCCGCCCCCCGACCAGTTCGGCGGCCCGCCTCCCGGTGCGCCTCCGCAGTTCGGTGGCCCGCCCCCGCAGTTCGGTGGCCCGCCCCCGCAGTTCGGTGGCCCGCCCCCGGCTCAGTTCGGTGGTGCTCCGCAGTTCGGTGGCCCGCCCCCGGATCAGTTCGGTGGTGCTCCGCAGTTCGGTGGCCCGCCTCCCGGTGCACCCGCTCCGATGGGCGCTCCCCAGCAGTACGGTCAGCCCCCGGCCGGCGCCATGGTCCCCATGCCCGGCGCTCCGATGATGCAGGGCGGCCACCCCGGCATGGCCGGCGGCGTCGGTCCCAAAGGCAAGATCCGCAACCCGATCATGTGCATCGTGTGGACCTTCCTCTCCTGCGGCTTCTACGCCATCATCGCCAACTACCTGTGGGCGAGCGAGCTGAAGGCGTACCTGAACAACGACCCGGACATCACCCCGTGGTTCGCGTTCATCTCCCCGCTCAACCTCCTGCTCCTGCTCAAGATGCCGGACAAGGTCACCGAGGCCAAGCGTCGCGCCGGCCACCCGAATCCGCAGTCCGCCGGCCTGATTATGTACTTCCTCCTCGGGATCTACTTCATCCCCAAGGACCTCAACGAGATCTGGGACCCGACCGGCCAGCTCTCCGCGTGAGCCCCAAGGCCCGCCGCCTCGGCGTGATGTTGGCGTTCGGGGCGGCGTCGGCCGCCATCCTCCTCCTCAGCATTCCCGTCTGCCCTACGGCCCTCATCCTGCACATCCCCTGCCCGGGGTGCGGCCTGTCGCGCGCCACCTTCGCCGCCCTCCGCGGCGACTTCTCCTCCGCCTTCAAGCTCCACCCCGCTGTCTTCGTCGTCGTCCCCATGATCACCCTGTTCATGCTCGGCCAGGTTGCCGTGTACGTGAACCCCGAGTGGACCCGCCTCGAAAAACTCCTCCGCGCCAGGTGGCTCGAGTCCACCATGATCATCGTCATGCTCCTCGTCCTCGCCCTGTGGATCGCCCGCTTCTTCGGTGCCTTCGGCGGCCCCGTTCCCGTCTGACCCCGCGACCCCCATGAGCGACGTCCTCCTCGTCCTGCTCCCCTGGCTCTTCAGCATGGCCACCTGCGTCGCCGTCGTTGTCTGGGACCGTCGACGCCTCTCCCCCGCACAGCGTGCGCGCGGCTGGAACAACGCCTCCTTCGCCTCCGCTGTCTTCGCCTTCGCTCCCCTGTGCATCGTCGCTTACTTCTGGGTCACACGACGCTCCCTCAAAGGCGTCTTGCTGGGCGTCGCCTGGCTCGGCGCCCTGCTCGCCTCGCAGCTCGTGTTCAACATCGCGATGGGCTGGTTGCTCGAACGCTGACAACGTTCGACCCGCTCGCTCGAGGCCTCCACCCGTGACGACCCGGACGTTCGATGCTACGCCTTGCGCGTCGAATCCTCGCAAGGAGTCCCTGCCGTGCCGATGTACGAGTTCGTCTGCGATGGCTGTCAGAACCAGTTCGAAGAGCTCGTGTTCTCCTCCGACGAGCAGGTCCCGTGTCCGAAGTGCGGAAGCCCCCGCGTGACGCGCGTGCTCAGCATCTGCGCGGTCAAAGGCGACGACGGCTTCCGCTCCACGGCGCACGGCGGCGGCGGGTGCGCCGGGTGCAAGCCCGGTCCCGGCGGCTGCTCCGGCTGCCACTGATCGCTGCGCGTCTCCCGCGCGGCGTAGCGCGCTCGCTCCGCGCGCCCCACCAGCCTCGCAACGCTTGACGACGGCGTTCGCGGACGCAGACAACCTCCATCGGGGAGGACCCGGAGACGGTGCCGATGCACTGCTCGCAGGGACACGTCCAACTCGCGGCGTCGCAGCGATCGGGGCGGGGGGTCACATGGATACCGAGAACCGGATTCGAGCGTTCGTCGTCGACAACTTCCTCTTCGGCAAAGGAGGAGACCGTCTGTCCTCCCGCGACTCCCTCATCGCCCAGGGCGTGATCGATTCGACCGGCGTCCTCGAGCTCGTTTCGTTCGTCGAGCTGACCTTCGGAATCCTGGTGCAGGACGCCGACCTGACGCCGGACAACTTCGACAGCATCGCGAGCCTCACCCGCTTCGTCGAGCGCAAGCTGCCGGTCGAAGGGAGCGGCGACGCCCCCGACTCGCGAGCCGCCTGAGACCGGCTGCAACCCCCGGGAGGGTCGAGCCATGGCGTTGTTGCACCATCTGGCCACCGAGCGCGCGGAGCACGCGCCCGACCGGCCCGCCATCGCCGGCGCAGATTCCGTCACGACCTACGGCATGTTGCTGAGCCGAGCGAGAAGCCTCGCTGCCGGCCTGCACCGGATCGGCGTCCGTCCCGGTGACCGCGTCGTCATCGTTGCCGAGCAGGCTCCCTGGTACGTCGAGGCCTGCCTCGGCGTGCTCCACGCCGGCGCCGTGATCGTGCCCCATTGCGCCGACGTCAAGCCCGACTCCTTCCGCTGGCTCCTCGAGCACACCGAAGCCTCGGCCGTCATCCTGCGCGAGGCCGACCTCCCGCACGCTCCACCCCACGTCCCTCCGCGTCTCGTCGTGGCCGGAGCCCGTGACACGACACGCATGGACCGAGACGTCTTCTGCATGGAGGAGCTGATCGCCGCGGGAGGGACCCCTCGCAACGCGGACCTGCCGGAAACCGCGCTGGCTTCGATCTTCTACACCTCCGGCACCACGGGACGTCCCAAGGGCGTGATGCTGTCTCACCGCAACCTCGTCGCCAACGTGCGCTCCATCGTCTCGTACCTCGGCCTCGGTCCCGACGATCGCGCGGCCATGGCGTTGCCGTTCCAGTACGTCTACGGCAACTCCGTCCTGCACACGCACCTGGCCGCCGGTGGCTCCATCGGCCTGGTCGGCTCCGTCGCCTTCCCCGCGAAGATGGTCTCCCTCATCCAAATGCTTCGCTGTACGAACCTTCCTGCCGTCGCCTCCAGCCTCTGCCGCTTGCTCGATGCCGGCCTGTCCGCTCAGCACGCCCTGCGCTTCGTCACCCACGCCGGCGGCCCCATGCCGTCTTCCCTCCTCGCCCGCTCCCGCGCCGCGCTCCCCTCCACCCGCATCGTGCTCATGTACGGCCAGACCGAGGCCTCCGCTCGCCTCGCCTGGCTCCCTCCCGACGAGCTTCCGCGCCGCCCCGGCTCCGCCGGCAAGGCGATCCCCGGCGTGACCCTCCGCATCGTCGATGAGCACGGCTCCACGCAGCCCTCGGGCGTGATCGGTGAGGTCGTCGCCTCCGGCGACAACGTCATGGTCGGCTACTGGAAGGACCCCGTCGAGACCGCGCGCGTGCTCCGCGCGGGAGGTCTGCACACGGGCGACATCGGACGCATGGACGAGGACGGGTATCTGTACCTCGTCGGCCGCAACGCCGAGATGATCAAGAGCGGCGGACACAGGATCGGCCCGCGCGAAGTCGAGGAGGTCGTCGAGAGCCTCCCAGGCATCGCTCAGTGCGCCGTCGTCGGAGTCCCCGACGATCTGCTCGGCGAGCGCATCGTGGCGTGGGTCGTCGCAGCCGATCCGCAGGTGACCAGCGAGCGCGCAGTGCTGCAGGGGTGCTTCGAGAAGCTCCCGCGGTTCAAGCTCCCCTGCCGCGTCCTCTTCATCCCCGAGCTGCCTCGCACCGCCGTCGGCAAGCTCGACCGACGCACCCTCGCTGCCTGGGCCGCCGACGCGGCTCACGCGTCGTCACAGCCCCGCGACCCGATCCCGTGACGCTCACGGCCGGGCGCCCGGCTCCAGGTCGCAGCCCGCATCCGGATGTGCCTTCGCCCACGCCGCGAATCCCCCCCACAGCGCGTGCAGCAGCCGCGTCGCCATGTACGACGCCCCCCGCTCGTTGAGGTGGTACAGGTCCCACTGGTTCCAGTGCCGCCTCTGAAACTCCAGCATCGACCCCTCGCCTCCCATCGCACTCCAGAAGTCCCAGAACGCCGCGCCGTGACGAGACGCGATCCCGCGCATCTGCTGACCCACCCGGATCGTCATCGGATCGGTCCGCGGATCGTCGAACGAGAGCACGTGATCGGGAGGACTCATCAGCAGGAGCGACACACCCGGGAGCGCATCGCGGTGCGCCCGGATCACCGCCGCCATCGCCTCGTGCTGCGTCGACACGTTCACCGTGTTCGTCCCGAGCAGGAAGAGCACCAGGTCGTAGCGACGATTCGCGAGCGAACCCCGCGTGACGACGGGATGCGCGAGCGAGAGCGCATGGGCGCTCACCCCCCCGATCCCGAGCGAATCCACCACGATCCCGGGCTGCGATCGCTCGAGCGCGACTCCGAACAGCCGCACCTTGCGACGGTCCAACGTCATCAACTCGACCGCGTGCGGCCCGTCTTCGAGCTCGAGCCTGTGGACCCCGGCCCCGTACTCCGCCGCGTCGGTGTCGACCTGCGCCACCCTCCGCCCGTCCACGGCGACACCGAAGCTCCCCCACCCGGGACGCCGCAGGTAGTGGATCTCCACCCGGGAGGCCGACGTCCCGATTGGAGAGCCTTCGGGTGCCGTACGAACCCACGCCTTGGCGCCACGCTGCACGCTCTCCGACGCGATCCCCCCCACCCCGTAGCACCCGTCCTGAACCTTGCGCGTCGAGATCGCCCACTCGAGCCACGCCGTCTTGTCCAGCCCGTGAACCACGTCGCGGTGACGATAGTGCCGCCACGGAATCCCGACCGACACGTATCCGTGCCCAGCGTCTCCGAACGCCTCCTGCAGCGTGCGACGCATCGACCCCGAGAGCAGATCCATTGTCATGTTCGAATCGCCGTAGAACCCGATGCGAACGTGATCGTCCAAGCGTCCGCGCATCAGAAGCGCGAGCTTGCGGTACAGACCCTCGAGGCCGCGATCGGCGTCGTCGACGATCCCAGGAACCGGCACCGCGAGATCCTCGGCGGCCAGCTCCGGCCAGCGGACCTCCAAGGGAGCGCAACGACCCGGTGCCTTCGCCTCCGCAGCCGTATTCTCTTCGAGCGTGGCACCGACGATCGGATCGGCACGATCGTGCGAGAGCTCCGAACGCTGCCCAGGGAGAGAAGGAAGCGTCGAGACACTGCGCGATGAGGAGCATGCGCACGCAGCGACGCACGCTGCCGCACCGAGCAGCCAGCCGATCACGTGGGATCGGCGCGGCATCATCCGCTCAGAAGCTCCCCGAGACCACGACCGAGCCGGGCCCGACCATCCAACGCGCGGTCGCCGGAGCCGGGCTCTCCTTCTTGCCCTGTCCCCCCAGCACGAACAGCGTCACGCCCGTCGCTGCCAGCACGCCCCCCGCGATCAACGCGATCCTCCCCAGGCTCTCCTGCTGCTTGCCGTCGTCTACCTTCCCCTGCTGATCGGGGCTGCACCGGTGATCCGGACACGCCGACTCCACCTCGTCGAAGGTCTTCCCCGACTTCACCCACAGCCAGGTTCCGATGCCCGCTGCGACCACGCCCACCCCGCCCACGACCAGTCCGGTGGTCCGCAGCCCACGCGACCCGGCGGGAGTTTCGGCAACCACGACCGGAGGCTCCGTCTCCACCTTGGGGGCAGAGGCCGATGCGGCGACCGGCGTGACAGGCGCGATGGACTTGAGCGTGATGACGATCTTCTCGGTCGCCCCCGCAGCCAGCGTCACCTTCTCCGAGAACTCCCCGTCTCGTGTCGTGACACGAATCATTCGCTCGCCAGGATCCACCGGGAGCTCCGAGCCGATCGCCGCCACCGGGAGCGCTGCCCCGTCGAGCGTGATCTGCGCGTCCGCCGGCAGGGGCTGCTCCGACGACAGCACGACCCGTGCGACCTTGGGCTCCACCCTGCGGATGCCGGCCTCTGCCGCCGTCTTGCGACGACCGTCCTGGGCCTTGGCTGCGATTGCCAACAGGTCGCGATAGTGCGCGAGCGCAGCCGCGACGCGCCCCAGCTTCTCCTCCGCCATCGCGAGTCCGAGCAGCGTCCCGGGAGCAGGATCCATCTGATAGCTCGCCTGGAACTTGTCCACCGCCGTCGCGAAGTCCCCCTTCTTCGCGAGCGTCACCGCCTCCTTGAACAGAGCCTCCGCCGCCCCTTGCGCGTTCTGCGCCGCAGACGGCGCCGTGATGCCCATCATCGCCACCACCACGAGCCAGGCCGCTGTACCCCTCCACGATCGCATCGCGCCCGCCCCGGCCTTCTCGAGACTCCCTTGCGGTCGCATCTCCCCAACTACCTCCGCGTCAGATCGTCGAAACCGGGCTCACTCGTCGACGAACCCTTGCCCGTCGCCGCAGGCCCAGCATACCCCGCGGGAGGTTTCTTCGCTCCCTTTCCGGTCTTCGACGTCGACGCGGACGGAGCAGGTTCGGCAGAGCCGGGCAGGATGGGGACCTCGGAGAGCGCCGCGCTCGACGCCGCCGGAGCGGCGGAGGTCGCGAGAGCGGGGTCGGCGGCCGAGGGGCCAGCGGAGGCCGAGGGCTGGCTCGACGCGCCTTGCGTCGGAGCCCCGTTCGCATCGCTCGGCGACCCTTTCCACACGACCATGGCTGCGGCCCCTGTGCCGAGCAGCACCGCTGCGGCAACAGCGATCCCGATCCACGCCGCGCTCGACTTGCGTCCGGGTGCGGGTTTGGACGTCGTCGGCACGTACTGCGGTCCAGCCGCAGAGGGACTCGCTGGCGGAGGGGAAACGTCGGGCGATCCCGGCGGAGCCATTGCGGGGGACGGCCGGGGAGGCTCGGACCGCATCGGCTCTTCGCGCGCCGCGGCCGAGAGCCTGCAGGCGACATCGGCGAGCGTGCCGGCGGGCAGGCTCGTGGACGACAACGACTCGATCTCCGCGACTTGCACGTTGCGGGCCTTGAGCGAATCGGCGACCACCTTCTCGACCCAAGCGCCGACGCGCGCCGGCGTCGTGGGTGGACATGCGTCTTCCAGCGCAAACGCCATCTCCCGCGCAGTCTGGAAGCGCAGGTTCGGATTGGGCGTGAGCCCCTTCATCACGATCGCGTCGATCGCGGGCGGCACGTCCGGGTTGACCTTGCTCGGCTTCGTCCGGTTGCCCTGCAGGATCCTCATGACCAGCGCCGCCGGCTCGTCGGCCTGGAACAACCGCTGCCCGGTCAGCGCCTCCCACAGCACCACCGACGCCGAATACACATCGGTCCGGCGATCCACTGGCCGCTGTGCGAGCTGCTCGGGCGCCATGTAGCAGAGCTTGCCCTTGAGCTGGCCGTCCTGCGTGCTCTGCGCACGCCCCGCGGCTTTCGCGATCCCGAAGTCCGCCACGCGCGTGATGCCGTCCGCGCCGACCATGATGTTCTGCGGCGAGATGTCGCGGTGTACGATCTCCAGCGGCTCGCCCTGGTCGTTCGTGGTCTCGTGCGCCGCGTGCAGCCCCTGCAGCGCTCCGGCCAGAATGCTCACCGTCACCCCCAACGGCATCTTCTCGCCCTGCTCACGCACCTGCCGCAGCAGCTTCGAGAGCGAGTCGCCGTGGATGTACTCCATCACCAGGAACAGCTCCCCCTGCTCCGCCACCACGTCGAGCACCGGCACCACGTTCGGATGCCGGATCCTCCCGGCGAGCCTCGCCTCGTCGAGGAACATCGAAACGAACTCGGGATCCTTCGCGAAGTGCGCATGCAATCGCTTGATCGCGACCGTGCGCGCAAACCCCACCGGTCCCATCAGTCGCCCGATGTGCACCGTTGCCATGCCGCCCGACGCCAGCTCGGCGTGCAACGCGTATCGACCGAGCACGAGCCCGGCCGCCGGTGGCGTTTGAGGGGGGACGTTCATTCCGACAGCGGCTGGCAGAACATGCGGTTTGTCTGCCGTCAATGATACAATGCCCGGCCATGCGCACGCGACTTCTCGTCGGTGGTGTCTTGCTTGGGCTCACTCTCAGCGCGTGCGCGCGGGATTGGGACTCCTTCGAGTTCACGGAAGGCGACGACGCCGGCGCTGGAGGCTCCGACGCACAGCAGGAGCCGCAGCCCGACGCGTCCGACGCGGGCGCGGCAGGCAGTGACGCCTCGACCGATGCCGCTCACGACGCTTCCGAAACCGGGAGCGATGCCGCCGAAGACGCCGTGGTGGATGCCGACGCGTCCGACGACGTGTCCGAGGCCGGAGAGGACGCCTCACTCGATGTCGCAGAGGCCGGCGAGGACGTTGTGGCCGACGCGGCAGCAGATGTGACCCTGGACGCATCCGAGGCCGGAGACGCGCCTCTCGACGTCGCGATCGACAATGACTCGTCGGCACCCGCGGACGCGTCGGATGCGCAGCAGGATGTGGTGACCGAAGAGGCCGGGTGCGCGGTCGACGAGAAGAGCTGTCTGGGCACGTGCGTACCGCTGGACGATCCGGCGACGGGGTGCGGGGCGGTGGCGTGCTGGGCGTGTCCGACGCCGGCGCACGCGGTGGCGGCCTGCAGCGCGACCTACGAGTGCACGGTCGGCGCCTGTCAGAGCCCGTGGAAGAACTGCAACGCGGAGGCATCGGACGGCTGCGAGTCGAACACCTCCATCGACGTGGACAACTGCGGGGGGTGCGGCAACACGTGCGCATTCCCGCATGCGGGGGCCACGTGCCAGAGCGGATCCTGTGCGATGGGCTCGTGCGAGATCGGCTTCAGCGATTGCGACGGCGACGCCCTCAACGGCTGCGAAGCGAACCTGAAGCTCGATCCGTTGAACTGCGCTGCGTGCGGGAACGTGTGCCCCGGGGGGACGCTCGCTACGTGCAGCAACGGGATCTGCGGGCTGTCGAGCTGCCCCGTGGGGACCGCGAACTGCGACGGGCAGGCGTCGAACGGCTGCGAGATCAACACGACCAGCGACCCGGACCACTGCGGCGCGTGCGGCAACGCGTGCGAGTTCACCAACGCCGAGCCCAACTGCGTTGGCTCCGCGTGCGTGATCGCGTGGTGCACCGGAGGGTTCGGCAACTGCGACAAGAACGCGGCCAACGGCTGCGAAGTCAACCTCGCCAGCAGCACGTCGAACTGCGGAACCTGCGGCAAGGTGTGCTCCTCCGTGGGCGGCCAGGCTTCCTGCGCGGCGGGCACCTGCCAGATCGCGTGCACGGGCTCCCACGCCGACTGCGACATCGACGTCGCCACGGGTTGCGAGGCCGACCTGTTCACCAGCATGCAGAACTGCGGCGCCTGCGGCACCGCCTGTCCCGCCACGGCCGCCCACGCGACCGGCACCTGCGATCGCGAGTGCCTGCTGACGTGCGCCTCGGGCTGGGCCGATTGCGATCGCAACGTCGCCACCGGCTGCGAGTCCCCCGCCAAGGACTACTCCGCGACCGTGCTCGCCGACTCCCCCGTCGGCTACTGGCGTCTCGGCGAAAAGTCCGGCTCCGTCGGCGCGGACAAGTCCGGTCACGGCTCCACCCTCACCTACGTCAACTCCCCGCTGCTCGGCAGGCCCGGCGCGCCGCCTTGCGATCCCGACACGTCGATCCGCTTCGAATCGGTCCAGGCCAGCCACGCGCTGCTGGCGCGCAACGCGACGGTGGATCCGAAGTCGACGGGGCTCACGGTGGAGTACTGGGTGAAGGAGGAGTCTCCGCTGAAGGCCGGCCCCGGCCACCTCTGGTACGGCGACGGCAACGACATCAGCGCCTCCGGCGCGTGCTGGGGCTTCCGGAGAGACCCGGTAGACAGCAACAAGCTGGCCGGATCCGTCAAGACCTCCGCTGGCGGCGT
>JAKLDZ010000108.1 GCA_022703255.1 Myxococcota bacterium
GTCGAAGGAGCGTGCCGATACCTCGTCAAGGACCGAATGGACCGCACTGGCGCTCGCTGGTCGCTCAACGGCGCTGAAGCCGTCCTCCGCCTCAGGGCGTTGCGGACCAGCGGCGACTTCCCCGCGTACTGGTCCTTCCATCTCGAGCGCGAGTTGCATCGCAATCACCTCGACCTCTACGCCGCAGCCCGTGCTCCGAGTCCGCTGCCGGAACCGCGGGCCGGAAAGCCAAACTTGCGGAGAATCAAGTGACGACTGCCCCGTTCAAGAGGAGCCGCACCCAAGTCCAACGGTTGGGTCGGCACCCGAACGATCTGGAATCAGCACACCTACCACGTCAGCAACATCTGCGACTCCCGGGACAGCGCGTGTGACGCCCCCAACGTCTACGGCTCCATTCCCAAGCACGAGAAGCCCAATTGGTCGGTCCCGTGGCTCAATAACTTCCGCCAGAACGTCCAGGACAAGGGGCTCTTCGACGCCCCCGATGCGACCGTCTCCCTGGCCGTCCCCTGCGTTACTCCCGTGACGCTCCAGGCCTCCGTGCGCAACCTGGGACTGGCGCTCCTCCCCGCCGGCGTCGAGGTCGGCTTCTTCGTCCGCAAGGCCGGGGTCGAGACCCTCCTCGCCCAGGCCAAGACCGACGCTCCGCTGTTCCCCGGACAGGTGAAGGTGCTCGAGTACGTCGCCCAGGCCGCCGACGCGGTCACCCTGAAGGACGCGTTCTTCGCGAGAATCCTGGTGGACCCCCAGAACCTCACCTTCCACGAGTGCAGAGAGGACAACAACACCTCTCCCGACGTTCTGGCCAACTGCCAGTCGGTGCAGTGAAGTGCGGCAACCATGACTCCCAAGCTCCGTCTTCCCTTCTCTACCCTCGCCCTGTGCGCCCTGGGCGCCGTCGCCTTCTCCGGCTGTGGCTCGGAGTCCGAGTCAGGCTGGGCACCGAACGCTCAAGACGGCGGGACCGATGCGGCGGTGCCCGACGGGGCAGCGAAGGATTCGGCTTCCTGCGTGGCAACGACCTGCGCGTCGTCGGGCGCGGAGTGCGGCATGGCCCCCGACGGGTGCGGCGGCACGCTGGCTTGCGGTGATTGCCCTGCAGGGGAGTTCTGCGGCGGTGACGGGCCGAATCGCTGCGGCAGCGTACCTTGTACGCCCAAGACCTGCGCCGCGCTCCCCGGCGCCTGCGGCGTGCTCTCCGACGGCTGCGCCGGTACGATCTCCTGTGGAGACACGTGTGTGGCGCCCGCGACCTGCGGCGGGGGAGGAGTCCCCGGGCAGTGCGGCTGCGCTCCGAAGGCGTGCAGTCCCGACTACGAGTGCGGTCTGCTCGACGACGGCTGCGGGCAGGTGATCGACTGCGGGAAGTGTGCTGCGGGATGGGAGTGCGGGCTCTCGCTGCCGAATCTCTGCGCTCCCTGCGGCGGCGTGGGATTGCCGTGCTGTGCGGGAACGGCCTGCTCCGATGGCTATTGCCACTCCGGTCGCTGCGAGCCGTATCCCACGTCGGTGGAGGAGTACGGCGACGGCGGCGGCTGCGTGGACTTCGCCGTGGCCCATCCCGCGCCGGGATACCTGGTCCGCGTCACGGTCACCGGACGCCCCTTCGCGGAAGCCCATCGATTCTGCCTGCACGCGAGCTGCCCGGGAGCCGTCGCCTTCGAGACTTCCGACTCCCCCTATGTCCTCGGTGCCGACGGCACCTACACCAAGGCGATCCCGTCCGACGCCCCCATTGCCGACTGCAACTTCGAGATGCTCGGGGAGTGGGAGTGCTGGTTCCTTGTCGATGGTGTGGAGTCCAACCACGCAGGAGGCGTCGGATTCAACTCCCTGTGCCCCTCCGCGGCGACCTGCGCCATGGCCAAGTCGTTCTGTCCTTCCGGCGGATGAGCCTGGGAGCAGAGCCCAGGCGTCAGTCGCCGGGCCACAGGGAAATCGGCTGCGTGGCGAGCTGCGCGAGGTGCTCGAGGGCCGGTGGGTACTGCGACGCAAACGCAGCGAAGCGTCCGGCAGGCATGCGCAGCACCACCGCGTCGGCGCTCGCTCGAATCGTGTGCTCCGCGTTCTGCCGCGTGAGCAGCGACTCGTGGCCGAAAATCGTGCCAGGCGCCATCGACGCCACCAGCCCGCCTTCCTCGATGTCGAACTCCCCCATCAGCGCGACATACAGGGCATCGGTCCGCTTGCCTGCCTTCTGCAGCACCGTGCCGGGCGCAGCCCGCCGCACCTCGAACATCCGCGCGATCTCCCGTCGCTGAGCCATGTCGAAGGCCGCGAACAGCGAGGAGGTCTGCAGCAGGTTCGCGACCAGTCGTCCGACGAGCAGACCGAACAGCAGGTTGCTCAGCTCCGGCCACTTGGGGATGATTCGATTCAGGTCCGAGACCTGCACCTCGAGCAGCACGGAGTGGCCCCGGGAGCGCACGTCGGCCTGTCGCTTTCCACTCTTGAGCAGGCACGCTTCGCCGAAGATCTGGCCCGCCGCGAGGTCCACGCCTCCGGCCTGGTGCGAGGGCAGCGACACCCGCACGGCTCCTTCGGCGATGACGTACAGCGCCGTCGCACGCGCTCCCTTCTTCACGACCAGCTCGTCGTCCTGCGGGTCGAGACGCCGCGCCGCCACCGCAAGCTCGGCGAGTGCGCGCTGCGGGATGCTCGCCAGCAGCGCCGTCGCCGAGAGCTTCGACACCCACGCGGCCGTGGGATTCGGAGGCGGAAGCTTCGGCGCAGCCGCCGGCTGCTGCACCACCGAAATGGCCTCCATGTCGCTCGCGTCCACCCAGTCCATGTCCGCAAGATCGAGGTCGTCGAAGCGCACTTCGTCGTCGGATGCATCGCGCGCCCGCTCCAACTTCGGCGCTGCGCTCACCGCCGCCGGAACCGGCGCGCCCGCTGCCATGCTCAGGGGCGGACGCTCGTCCTGCGCTTCGCCAGCGGCGAGCTCGAGGACGGGTTCGGGCAATCTCGCCTCCGCGACGGGCTGTGGCGGCGTTGGGAGCGCACGGGCAGGCGGCTCCACCGGCTTGGGCGGCACGGCCGGGCGCGCGGGAGGGGTCATGCGCGCCGCGGCGGGAAGCTCCGTCGCCTTCGCGCGCAGTTGCTTCGCGGCGCCCTGATCGATCTTCGACAGGATGTCGGTGCGCTGCGGATTTACCGACACGATGAGCTTGGCCAGCGCCACCGCGCGCGGCAGGAATCCCTGACGGACCAGGACCTCGAGGGAACGCATCCACGCCGCCTCTGCCTCCGTCTTCTTGCCCGCCTTGAGCAGCGCATCACCGAGCCGCTGCGGCCAACGCGGCTCGTTCGGCTCGCACTGCTCCAGCCCCTGCAGCGCGGCGATCACGTCCTTCTGCCGCCCCTTGTCGATCGCCCGATCGAGGGCGTCGCGCAACTGCCTTCCCTTGTCCTGCTCTCCCATGGATCTCCCCGGATACCGACGAGTCTAGATCGAATCGCCCGCGCCTGGAACTCCCGCATCCTCTCCCGACGTCCCTTGCGGCCCCGACCCGACCGGATATCGTGACCGCATGCTGCGCCGGGCTGCCCTGCTCCTCCCTCTCGCCGTCGTCGAATCCCTGTCCCTCATCTCCTGCTCGTCCCCGCCCCCGCGCGCTCCGTGCGCGGCAGCGCCCGCAGCCTCCTCCGCCACGATCGCGGAGCCTCCTCCGGCTCCGCCCTCCTACGTTCTGATCGGACGCAAGGACGCGGCGGGGAAGGGCGCCAACTTCCTGTCTCACGACGATGGAGGCGTGCTGGTGGGGGGGAGGAGAATTGGACGTCGGGGACTGGTTCCGCAGCTCTCCGCCGACGTGACTGGCAATCCGTTGATCGGAGCGGCGCGCGCTCCCGGCTTTGCCGGCGGTGGATGGCTGTTCTGGGACGCCAACGCGATCTACTCCTCGCCCACGTTCCTTGCCCCGCTGCAGCCCGTGAGCGGGCTGGACGGCCGCGTGAGCCACGTGTCCTTCGCTCCGTCGTTCGCCCTGGTGCGCCTGCACAGCGGCGACCGCTTCGCCTGGGACCTGCGCGCGCGCAAGCGCGCGAGGCTGTCGCCTCGCGGGCTCGTGGATGTCGCCGCACTCGAGGATGGGAGGGTGGCTGCGGTGTTCGAGGCCGGGCGTTCCGCGGTGTCCATCGACGGCGGCAAGACCTGGAAGGACACCAGTGAGCGCGTGGCTCCGCACGTGTCGTCGCTGGAGGAGCGCGACGGCGAGCTGTGGCTGTGGAGCGCGGGGGGGCCGGCGTTCCGCCTCGCGAAGGACGGAAACCTCGAGCAGCACGTGTCGGTCCCGGTTCGACCCTCGCCGCCGAAGGACCCGCGCTGGACGATCCCCGAGGAGCCTCTCGAGGCGGCGCTGCGCCGCGGGGTGCCCGTGGATGAGCGCACGGCCGCCGTGGAGGTGCAGGGCGCCATCGCGCGCGTCGATCTGCGTTCCGGCGCCCTCCTCGACGTGACCCGTCGCGTGCTTCCGTCGCGGACCGCGTGCGATATGGTTCGTATGACGAATCAACTCGTGCTCGCCTGCAGAGGGAGCAAGGCCTCGGTCGTCGCCGTCGCCTCACCCTACGGCGAGCCCGTCATCGAGAAGACCTTCCACGTCGAGGGCTCCTTCGCCGCGTCCGAAGACACCCTCGTCTTCCACGGCCCCTGCGAAGGCCCGCAAAGACCCGGGGCCGGCGCCTGCGTGCGACGCGCCGGGAGCTGGAGCCCGGTCGGTGTCGTGGAGGAAGACGCCGGCGCTGACGCTGCGGACTCCTCCACCCCCTCCGCGGTCAGCCGCTGGATCCCCGGCCCTGGCGGTGCGCTGCTCGGCTTCGTCCATCATCCCACGCTTGCGTTCTTCGACCCGGTCACGGGCACCGTCATGCAGTGCAAGCGGGACAACAGCATCCGGTATCTGGACGGACTCCGATCCCTCGGGCGAAACCCGGTGGATCGCAGTTGGGTGCTCGGGCGCGACGGGCGCGTGCGTGGCTGGAGCCGCGACGGCGCGTTCGTCATCGACCCCGCGAAGGACTGCGCGCTCATGCCCTCCGCTTTCGACTACAAGACCCTGCTCACCGCAGGGGAGCGTGCTCTGGGGATCGACGCGTCGGGGAGGTACTGGCAGTCGAAGGACTTCGGCGCGAGCTGGTTGGAAGTCGAGGCGCCCCCGTGGACGGACCGCACCGGGGCTCCGTCCTCCTGCAGCGAGGTCGGCTGCGCGATCGGCCCCTGGGCCCGTCTCGGCTGGCCTGAGCGTCCGCCTAGGGAGCCCTCCATCCCCACCACCGTCGAGCAGCCTCTGGTCCTCGAGTCGAGTCCAGCACCGATCCTCGCGTGCCGCGGCGCCGGGGACTCGAAGTCGGCGGTGGCTCCTCCGCTCCATCCCGACGGCTCCACCGAGGCCGGTTTCGGCGCTCGGCTGTTCGTTCGCAGGCGCGGCGAGGAGGAGTCCTTCCGCGTGAACTTCGGTCTGGGCGTCAGCCACCCCACGGCCTCCACGGACTTCGCCTCCTTCGGTCTCGCGGCCCTGATGAGCGCGAAGGTCCCCAAGACCGTCGATGGCGCGAACGGTCCCTCGCCGGCAGGCCCCGGCGTGCTCGAAAACCCCTATACTTTCCAGTTCGTCGAACCCTTCGACACACCCCTCGACGCCAAGACGGTCGTGCTCAGATTGCGTCAGCTCGGCGACGGAGCGGGTCTGCACCGGCAGGGATTGCTCACGATGACCTCGGACGGCGAGCGTGTCGGAGTGCCGGTGATGGGGCAAGCGCCTGGCAGGAGCGATGGATTGCTGTTGCCCATGGAGGGACCGATCTGGGTGTGGGTGCGTTCGTCCGGGCACAGGCAACCCTCGGTGGTGCTGGCACTGTCGATGGAGCAGACGGAGTTCGGCGACGTCATGGGAGCCGCGGCGATGGGGGAAGACAAGCTCGCGGCGGGGATGGTGTCGGGGGAGGGGGCGGCGCGCGTGGTCGAGCTGTCGCCGGGGCGTTCCAAGGTGATCGCTACGGTGCCACCGCCGCCGAGGTCCTCGGAGTACCCGGGCAATGTCGATGCGATCGGGGTGGATTCGACGGGGGGCATTGCGCTGATCAGGATGCCGTCGGGGTCCGAGGTTCCGACGGCGGACGATCCGGCGTGGTTGATCCGTGGAGCAGAGGCGCTGAAGCCGTTGGCGCCCTGGTCCACGCTGCAGACGGCGGACACAGCGGCGTGCCAGGGGGATTCCTCGGGGCACCGAGCGATTCTCCAGTTGCGGCGGCGATGGCTGCAACTTCGCACGGGCGATTTGCGGGGCAGCGACGTGGGTCCGATGATGGCGATGGTTCGCTGGTCTGGGGAGCGGGTGTGTCTGGAAGCGGTGATGACGACCGGTACCGAGCTCGAGCTGCGCGGCACCACCCTCGCGCCGGCGTACATCGCGCGCTTCGCGGGAAAGCCCGTGGCGGCACGGCGAAGCTTCGAGCCTGGCGCCGAGTACGGGTCTTCGCTGGTCTGCACCCTCGAACCTCCCCGTCCCTGACGACGGCAACCGCTCGAACCGGTGACCTCGATGGCCTTCGTTGACGCGGCCTGCCCGTCGCGATAGTTCACCCCCGGGGTACTGTTCGTTCTCATGGAGTTCTTGGGCAACCGGCATCAGCCACTACCCGACTCGAAGCGGTTCCGGATCGCGCGCTGTCTCGGCGAGGGCGGGATGGGCGTGGTCTACGAGGCCTTCGACACCGAGCAGAACGCCCGAATCGCGATCAAGACCCTGCGCGCCGTCTCCCACGAGGACGCCAGCCGTCTCAAGCGCGAGTTCCGCGCCCTGCAGGACCTCCGCCATCCCAACCTCGTCACCCTCGGCGAGCTCATCGAAGAGGGCGGCACCCTCTTCTTCACCATGGAGCTGGTCGTCGGGTGCCACTTCCTCGAATACGTCCGCCCCACCAATCGAGGCCTGCTCGCCGACCCGGAGCTCCGCGACCAGAGCGGCGTGCAGCGGCCCGTCTACGAGACCATGCGCGTGCCCGAGGTCGGAGCGCTCACGCTGTCGCGCGACATCGTGCCGCAGCAAGAGCGCGTGCGCGTCGTCGATGTCGGCGGGCCGGTGTCCGAGTGCGCCGAGACCGTGGCAATGCCTCCCCTGCGCGATCTGCCTCCCGCGATGTTCCACGAGGACCGGCTCCGAAGCAGCCTCGCGCAGCTCACCTCCGCCCTGATTGCCGTCCATCAGTCCGGCAAGGTCCATCGCGACGTCAAGCCCTCCAACGTGCTCGTGACCGCCGACGGACGCCTCGTGATGCTCGACCTCGGGCTGGTGACCGACCTGCAGCACCAGACGGGAATTACCGAGCGCGCGGTGGTGGGAACCGCGGCCTACATGTCTCCCGAGCAGGCTGCCTCCAAGCCCGTGGGGCCCGAGTCGGACTGGTACTCGGTAGGCGTGATGCTCTACGAGGCGCTGACCGGGGAGCTCCCGCACGACGGTCCGGCGCTCAAGATGCTGATCGACAAGCAGCGCGAGGAGCCTGCCCCTCCCTCCCAGCGCGTGTGCGGCGTGCCTCGTGATCTCGAGCAACTGTGCCTCGAGCTGCTCCGCTACGAGCCTTCTTCTCGCCCGTGCGGAGAGGCGATCCTCGGCAGCCTCGGCGTCCGCTCTCCCGCTTCCTCTCCCGTCCGCAGCTCCACCCAGTCCAACGGTCCCCCCTTCGTCGGTCGCGCCCAGCAGCTCGAGTCCCTGCTCTCCGCGTTCGATTCGGCCCGCGCTGGCGACCCCGTCGCTGCCCTCGTTTACGGGGAATCCGGCGTCGGAAAGAGCGCTGTCGCCCGACGCTTCCTCTCCGATCTCTCCAAGCGGTTCCCCGATTGTGTCGTGCTCTCGGGACGATGCTACGAGCGCGAGGCGGTGCCCTTCAAGGCCGTCGACGACGTCCTGGATTCCCTCGCAAGCTATCTGCAGCGGCTGCCCGCGGCCGAGGCGGCGACCCTGGTGCCTCGCAAGGCGGGCCTGCTTCCGGCTGCGTTCCCCGTGCTGCGCAGGGTCGGCGTGCTCGCCGACGCTCCCATCGTCACCATCGCCGATCCCCAGGAGAACCGCGCACGCGTCTTCGGCGCACTGCGCGAGATGCTCGCGCTGCTCTGCGAACGCCACCCCCTCGTCATCAGCATCGACGACCTGCAATGGACCGACGCCGACAGCCTCGCACTGATCTCCGAGCTGCTGCGTCCCCCCGACGCCCCACCCCTGCTCCTCCTCGCCACCTGGCGCACCGTCGTCGAGAGCCCCGACGACCCCGCGTTCCCCATCCCTGCTCTCCCTGGCAACGTCCGCCACATGCACGTCGGCCCGCTGCCCGATGACGAGGCCCGCGACCTCGCCTGGCGAATCGCCAAGATGGCTGGCGGCAGCCCCATCGACCGCGGAGCCTGGGATGCCGTCGTCGAAGAGGCCGGCGGCCATCCCCTCTTCATCGACGAGCTCGTTCGTCACGTCGTGCTCGGTGGCGGTGTGCCCGAACGCAACCAGGCGGACCCGGCGCACGTGCGTCTCGACGAGGCCTTGTGGGCGCGAGTGTCGGGTCTCGACGAGTCCTCGCGACGTCTGCTCGAGGTGGTGTCGATCGCCGGGTTTCCCATTCCCCAGGAGCTGGCCGCCCTTGCGGCCGATCTGCCCCTTGGGGAGGTCACGCGCAACGCGTCCTTCCTGCGCGTGGCCAATCTCGTGTGCACCGCAGGCCCGCGACGCACGGACACGATCGAGCCGTTCCACGATCGCGTTCGCGAAGCGGTCGTCTTCAACATGCCCGCCGACGCGAAGAAGGCGTGGCACCGTCGCTTCGCCAAGGCCTTGCTCACCAGCGCCGAAGCCGACCCCGAGGCCCTCGCCATTCACTTCCAGGCCGCAGGGGAGCTGGAAACGGCTGCGCGCTATGCCGAGCGCGGCGCGGACCGCGCTGCCGAGGGGCTCGCCTTCGACCGCGCCGCCAGCCTCTATCGTCTCGCCCTGGAGCTCGGCAAGCATGCGCCCGCGGAGCGCAGGAGCCTGCTCACGCGGTTCGGCGACGCCCTCTCCAACGCTGGAAACGGTGTGGAGGCCGCCGAGGCGTACCTGTCCGCGCTCGACGGAGCCAAGGAGTCCGAGGTTCTGGAGCTGCGACGGAGCGCGGCGGAGCAGTTGCTGCGCAGCGGCAAGATCGACGAAGGCCTGGATCAGCTTCGCGCGGTCCTGCAGCGCATCGGTGAGTCCTATCCACGCAGCCCGGCACAAGCTCTCGCCGCCCTGGTCGTGCGACGCGCGGAAATCCGGCTCCGAGGCCTCGGTTTCACCGAACGCGACACAAGCCAGATCCCCGCGGCCGAGCTCACCCGCATCGATGTCTGCCACTCCGTCGCCAAGCTCGTCGGCGTCGTCGACACCATCAGCGGCGCGCTCTTCCAGACCCGCGAGGTCCTGCTCGCCCTGCGCGCAGGAGAACCCTCCCGCGTTGCCCGCGCCCTCGGCATCGAAATCGCCTATGTCAGCATCGGCGGCGGCAAGTCCGCACGACGCACCCAGCAGCTCATCGCGACCGCTACCGAGATCGCGGAGCGTACCGGCGATGTCAACGCCAAGGCCATCGTCCGCATGTCCGATGCTCTTGCGTGCTTCCTGGCGGGCCGCTGGCGCCAGGGGCAGCTCAAGGCCGAGCAGGCCGAGTCGATGCTCCGCACGCACTGCACGGGATCCTTCTGGGAGCGCAGCACCACGGTCTTCATCGCCACGGGCGCGCTGGCGTACCTGGGCGACATTCCGGAGCTCGCCGCGCGCGCCTTCCAGGAGTGGCGCGACGCCGAAGACCGCGGCGACCTGTACGCCGCCCTCAATGTCTGCAGCGGTTCCCAGAACATCGCCTGGCTCGCACTCGAATCCCCCGAAGCCGCCCGGAGCGTCACCGAAACCGCTATCCGCAAGTGGTCCAGGAGTGGAGTGCACCTGCAGCACTACAATGACATGTTCGCACAGGCCAATATCGACCTGTTCGAAGGCAAGTGCCGCGATGCCTCCGACCGCATCGCCCGTGCCTTCCGCCTCGCCGAAGAAGCCCGCCTCCTCGACATCCAACAGAATCGCGTCGAGATGCTCGACCTGCGCGGCCGCGCCGCCATCGCCTCCCTCGCCGACCGCCCCTCCGACTCCCGACGCCTCATCGCCGTCGCTACCGAATCCGTCGACCGTATCCGCGGCGAACACATGTTCTGGTCCAATCCCCTCGCCGATCGCCTCGAAGCCTGCATCCTCATCGCCCGGGGTCGCGATCGCGAGGCCACCACCCTCCTGCGCAAGGCGGTTTCGGGCTTCGACTTCGCGGAGATGGGCCTCTTCAGCGCGGTCACCCGACGCTGCCTCGGGCGCGTCGTGGGCGGCGAGGAGGGCCGGCGTCTCGTGGGAGAGGCCGATGCCTGGATGGTCAGGATGGGCATCGAATCCCCCGACCGATTCGAGGCCATGTACTGCCCCTCCTCCCTGCGCTTCTGACTGCGGCTCCCTGACACGATCCTGTTCCACGCCCTGGTACCGCAACGTGCCACGACGGGCCGTCCTTGCGCCTCCGCGCGGTGCTTTTCCTCGCAGAACGTGGTCTGTCCAGTGCCCAGGACCGGGGCACCGCGATTGCATCGTGTCGCGGTGATCCGCCGTGCACGTTGTCGCTCCCACCGGAGCAGGCTGCCAGAGGTGCCCACCGATGAAAGGCGCACACGCGATTCCCCCAACGCCCCATTCCCGGCCTTCGCCCGCCGGCGAACTCCCCATCCCCCCCCATTCCTCTCCGACTCCCCCCTCCAGCGCTCCCGCCGGAATGGTCGTCGGACGCTACGTCGTATTCCCAGCCATCGCCATGGGCGGCATGGCCTCCGTGCATATCGGCCGCATGTCCGGTCCCGTCGGTTTCGGCCGGACCGTCGCCATCAAGAGGCTCCACCCGCAGTTCGCCAACGACCCCGAGTTCGTGTCCATGTTCGTCGACGAGGCCCGTCTCGCGGCCCGTGTGCAACACCCCAACGTCGTGTCCGTGCTCGACGTGGTCGCCGTGGACGGCGAGCTGTTCCTCGTCATGGACTTCGTGCGCGGTGAGTCCTTGTCGTTCCTCCTGCAGTGCTGCCGCGAGCTGGGCACGCCCGCTCCTCTCGATTGCGTCGTCTCCGTCGTCGTCGGCATGCTCCACGGGCTCCACGCAGCGCATGAAGCGCTCGACGAGAAGGGATGTCCGCTCGGCATCGTGCACCGCGACGTCTCTCCCCAGAACGTGCTCGTGGGCGCCGACGGTGTCCCCCGTCTCGTGGACTTCGGTGTGGCAAGAGCGGCCAATCGCGTGCAGTCCACGCAAGACGGCCAGATCAAGGGCAAGCTCGATTACCTCGCTCCCGAACAGCTCGAGTGCGTCCCCGCGACCCGCCAGACCGACATCTACGCTGCCTGCGTCGTGCTCTGGGAGGCCCTCTCCGGCCGACGCCTCTTCGACTCCGAACAGGTCGGCGCCAAAGTCACCCGCATGCTCGCCGGCCGTTTCCCCGCCCCAAGCTCCTTCAATCCCCTCGTCTCCGCCGACCTCGACAAGCTCGTCGCAAAAGGAATGGCCCGTCGCCCAGAAGACCGATTCCCGACCGCGCGCGACCTTGCACTCGCCCTCGAACGCACCCTCTCCCCTGCTACCCCTTCCCGCGTCGGCGATTGGGTCCTCGAGATCGCCTCCGACCGCCTCCGCGATCGCGACCGCACCATCGCCAGGATCGAGTCGCAATCCGATTCGGCCGTCCGGCGCCGCTCCAGCCTGCTCCACGAGGTGGCGCGCAGCCGCGCGGTCTCTGCTGCCCAGCCAACCCTCGACGCCGTCCCCGTCCCCGGGGATTCCGCACCCTCCGAAGAGCCCCCGCCCGACATCGAGGTGTCCTGCGTCGTGGCGCGCACCTCCCTGACCGACCTCGAGCCGTCAGGCGCAATGGCCTCGATCAACGCCGACGACCGCAGGATCCAACGCCTGGGGTCGATGCGTCTCGCGGCCATCGCGACCCTCGCCGCATCCATCGTGATTGCCGGCATCGCCCTCGGCAGGACCATCGCCGGGCGAATGCCTCCTGCGCACCCGGCGCCGACGGCGAGTGTCGTCGCTACTGCGGGAGCCCCATCGGCGGTCTCCACGGTGGCAGTCTCTTCGCCGGTCAACGCTTCCCCGGCTTCGGAGTCAGGACCTGTGGTCTCGACGCCCCCGCCTGCCGCGTCGCCGCGCGCCGTTGCGGGGAAGCAGCACCTGCCGCCCCGCGAGGTGCGTCCAGCGCCCGTTGAAAATGTATCCCAAAAAAACGGAAGGGGCGAGCACGGGCGCTCGGCCGAGTTCGACGGCGCGACCGAGCGACGACTTCTCCCGACTGATACGACGGTAGGAGGTGGTGATGGCGAGTGCCGGAGGAAACAGGAGCGTAGTCCGTCTGGCGCAGGCGGGGATTGTGGCGCTGTGGATGAGCGCGGCGTTTCCCGTGGCCGCGGATGCGACCTCGAAGGCTGCGGCGGACGAGCTGTTCCGCCAGGCGGTGGAGCTTGCCGGGCGGGGGGATTACGACGGAGCGGCGAGCCGGTTCAAGGCGAGCTACGATGCGGATCCGACGTTGGGCACGCTTCTCGGGCTGGCGATGGCCGAGCAGCGGTGCGGAAAGCTCGCTTCGTCCTACGTTCACTACCAGGAGCTGCTCGACCTCTCTCGGAGATTCCAGGACGCAGAGCGGGAGCGGGAGGCGATCGCGCGCATGGAGGCCCTCGAGCCCCAGGTCCCGCGCCTGACCGTTCGCGCCGCGGCGCCGCTGCCGCGGGGAGGGCGCGTGCTGCTCGACGCCTCGCCCTTGCCCGCGGAAGCGCTCGGGAGCGCGCTGCCCGTGGATCCGGGAGACCATCTCGTGGTGGTGAGGGACGGCGAGCGCGAGCTGTTCTCCGCGACCGTGCGAGCGGCTCCAGGTTCTCGCGACACGGTGGTCGCGCGTTGGGCCACGGCCAGCCCCGTTGCGGTCCAATCCGGTGTTGCCGAGCGCGGGCAGCGTTCGAGTCCCATGAGGACGACGGGTGCGGTCGTGGCAGGGAGCGGAGTGTTGCTTTCGGCGGCCGGCGCCTATCTCTGGTTCCGCTCGGATCGGACCTACTCCGACGTCTCGCAGCGATGCCCGGGGGAAGCTTGCACGGCGGGCGATCTCGATCGGATCGACGGCGGGCGATCCCAGGAAGGGTGGGGGAGGTTGTGCATGATTGCCGGCGGCGTGGCGATGGCGGCCGGAGTGGTCGTGTGGGCGTGGGGAGGTGGAAAAGAAAAGCGCGAGTCGTCGGTCCGAGTGGGCGTGGGGCCAGGGAATCTGCGGCTCACCGGGGCATTCTAGGGAGGAATCGTATGCGTTCTTCGAGTCGATGGTCCCTCGGGTCTTGGGTGATCGCGGCGGTCGCGATGCTCGGGTGCTCGCACGACTGGGATTCGTTGGAGGCAGCCGTGGAGCCGGGCGCGGCGGGAGGCGTCGGCGAGTCCGGCGCGTCCGGGAGCGCCCCCGCGGCAGGAGGCGTGGGGGCGTCCGGGGGCGCAGGCGGTGGGGTGTCGTCGGGGGGGGCCGCGGGCGCTGCGCCGACGGGCGGGGCGGCCGGAGTCTCGCAAGAGGATTCGGGCGCAGGTGGAGGGGATTCCGGACAAGGGGGGCAGTCGGGGGCAGGGGGGAGCACCGGGGCAGAGATCGATCCGACGGAGGTAACGCGTGCGCAATACGAGGCGTGGTTGGCGACTGCGCCGGAGGCGTCGAGCCAGGATGCGTGGTGCGCCTGGAATGCCGCGTTCGCTCCGGATGCGGCGTGCATGGGCGACGCGCGGGTGTGCGTGGGGGAGGAGTGCGGAGGGCATCCCCAGGTATGCGTGGACTGGTGCGACGCCGCGGCGTATTGCCGCGCGCGGGGCAAGCGGTTGTGCGGCCGGCTCGGGGGCGGGAGCACGCCTGTCGGGGCGCAAGCCGACGCGTCGATCAGCCAGTGGATGAACGCCTGCTCCGCGGGAGGCAAGCAGAAGTACCCGTATGGGAGCGCGTACTCCGCAGAGGACTGCAACGGGCCGGACAACGGGCAGACGGGGTGCACGAAGGGCGCGTGCAAGAGCCAGAAGGCCGCTGGGCTGTCGGGGTGTCAGCCCGCGGCGGCGGGGTATGTCGGCGTGTTCGACCTGTCGGGGAACGCCGCGGAGTGGGAGGACTCTTGCAGCGCGGAAGGCGGGGCAGGGGATTCGTGCGCGGTCCGGGGAGGGGCCTTCGACAGCGCCGACGGCAAGCAGGATCTTCGCTGCAGCGCGTCGGTGTTGCGGCGCAGGGACGCCGCGGATCCCGCCGTCGGATTCCGTTGCTGTGGGCTCTGAGCGCGACAGTCCGCAGCCGAGGGACTCCTTCGAGCCGGCTCCCGGACGCCCGGGGGCGTGAATCCCGCGCAGCTTCGACGCTTCAGTCGCGCCCGGTCATCAACCCGAGCTTGCGCAGGTGTGCCCTGACCTGGTGCCGTGCCAGCCCGCATCGCCGCGCGATCTCCGAGATGTTCCCCGCCGTCACCGTGTGAAGCCGCTTGAAGTAGTCGTGCTCGAAGGAACGCTTCGCCTCCGCGAAACCCAGATCGTCCCCGTCGGCGGCTCCCGGCGCCGGTGCCCCGTCGAGCCCCTCGAGCGGCAGCAGCAGGTCCCACGTCTCCGCTCCCGCGTCGTCCATCGACGCGAGCACGCTCGCCACGTTCATGAGCTCCCGGACATTGCCGGGCCAGTCGTAGTGGGCAAACCGGGCCTGGAGCACGGGAAGCACACGGGCCGCGTGGGGCGTGCGGTCGATTCGTTCGCAAGCGCGCTCCACGAGCAGGGGAAGATCCTGACGTCGCTCGCGCAGGGGCGGCAGCTCGATGGCGATCACGTTGAGGCGGTAGTACAGGTCCTGCCGGAAGCGGCCCTGCTCCACGTCCTGGAGCA
>JAKLDZ010000109.1 GCA_022703255.1 Myxococcota bacterium
CGAAGGGACCGATGCAAGCCGTGACGCCGCGAAGCGGTGGCGCGGCTTGCGGGCCCGAGGCTCGTGTCGGTCAGACTTCCTGTCCGCTGCTCAGGATCTCCGTGAGGTACTCGATCCTCGAGTTCGCCCACAGTCTCTTCTGCGGCAGCGACGTGGCCGACCTGTGAGGAGCCGGGGCCCTGTGCAGCAGATTCATCGCCGTCTTGCGGATCAGTGCCAGGTTCTCGGCTCCGTGCTTGCGGCTGACGCGCGCGTGGTCTTCGCCGAACGTCACGTCCAGCACCCAGTGCAGGTTGTTCTCGATCTGCCAGTGTCCACGAACCAGCTGCGCGAGCTGCCGTGCGTCCGGCGCAACACTCGAGATGTACGCCCTCCGCTCGGTGCTCGTTGCCTTGCTCGTCGTGCGCTGCGATTCCACCATCACCACGCAGCGAAGGTCGGGCCAGCGGTCCGATTGCGCAAGCCACTGCACGTCCTGCAGAACCCAGACCCGTCGAATCTCGAGCCGGCCGTGCGCCTTGTCCACCTGCTGCGCATATCCCAGCGGCGATTGCTCCAGACGCCGGCAGGTCCCCTCGTCGAAGGCGGCCATGACCTCCTGATGCAACGTCGGCTGATTCCCCTTCAATCCGAACAGGTAGTCCGCTCCCCTGTCTCGGATCGCTTTCGCAATGCCTCGCTGGCACCCCATCGCGTCGATGCTCACCACCGCGCCGCGCAGGTCCAGCAGCTTCAACAGCTCGGGAATCGCCGTGATCTCGTTGCTCTTGACGTCGGTGGCAAACTGCCCGAGCGCCAACTTGTTGTCCTGCACCCACGCGTCGACCAGGTGCAGAGTCTCCCCACCGCTTCGTGCCGCTCCGCGCACCGTCTTGCCGTCAATGGCAACCAGCTTCCCCGCCGTCTCGGCACACAGCTGCCGCGCCCACTCGACGAACACGCCACGAAACGCTGCGCTATCCAGGCCGCCTATCACTCGTCTGAGCGTGTCCGCGCTCGGAACGCCGTTGTTCAACCGCAGCAGCGGCCGGAGTTGCTCCAGCCTCGAGACCCCGAACAGATGGATCTCGTCCCAGCCCTCCACGCCCAGGATGGTCGCCACCAGGATCAGCAGCACGATGTCCACCAACGCATGCTTGCGCGTTCGTTTCACGCGATGGTCAGGAAGCTCATCGAAGAAGGTCCGCAGGTCTTGCCGAGGCATCCCTACCGAAGACCGCATCGCGAGCCTTTCTCCAAGCGATTTCCTGCACGTTCACGCACTTTGATCGCACAAAGTAAGAACAAACGCACACGGAACCACAAAGTGCGATCGGTGGGATGGTGCGCTCGCCCTGCCGGAACCGCCCGTCGATTGCCCACCGACGACCACACGCTGTAGTCTCTCCCTGGATCCGGGGATGCGAGGGCCGCCATGCGTGAGCCGACAGAATGCCCCTTTGCGCTGAGTACCAGCGGCTGCGACTTCGGGAACAGCGGCGTCGGTGTCTTCGCTCGCGAGGTCGTGCCCCGCCTCGTGTCCTCCCTCCATCGACGCGGGCTGCGCTCGATCCTCGTCGGCTCCAGGGCCGAACGCATCGGGATCGGCGTCGACCCGTCGTCCGGGTTCCGCCTCCCTTCCGCTCTCGATGCCCCCGGCCCCAACGCGCTCTTCGCCTTCGCTGCCCTGCCGTTGCTCGCACGCGCCGCACGCGCCCGCGCCCTGTACCTCCCCGCCGCCAACCGACGTGTCGTCGCCCTGCCCACCGTCCCCACCGTCGGCACCGTTCACGACCTCGCCCAGTTCCACGTCGAGAACAAGTACGGCCGCGCGCGAGATCTCTACGTGCGACGCATCCTCACGCCGACGCTTCGAAGGCTCTCCCTCGTGCTCGCCGTGAGCGAAGCGACCGCGGATGATGTCACCGCGCTGGCCGGTGTGCCCCGCTCGCGGATTCGCGTCGTGCACAACGGCATCTCGCTTCCCCGGCCGGAGCGGCCACTTCCTCCGTGGCCCCATCCCTATCTCCTGTACCCTGCGAGACTCGAGCACCCCGGCAAGAACCATCTGGCCCTCATCTCCGCCTTTTCACGCAGCCGCGCCCGTCTCACCCACGACCTGTTGCTCACCGGCAAGAACTGGGGCGCCCAAACGCTGATCGAGGACGCCATCCGTCGGCAAGACCTGTCCAACCGCGTCCACGTCCTCGGCTACCTCTCCCGCTCCGACCTCGTCGGCCGGATGGCAGCCGCCGACGGCATCGTCGTCGCCGGGCTGTTCGAAGGCTTCGGGCTGCAAGCCGCCGAAGCCCTCGCCCTGGGAATCCCCGTCGCCGTGTCCAACACGGGCTCGCTGCCCGAAGTCGCCGGCGGACTCGCGGCGAGCTTCGACCCGCGAGACGTCGACTCCATCGCACGGGGTCTCGACGCGATCGTGTCCGACCCGCTGCTGCGCGCACGCTGCCGGGATCTGGGGCCGGTCCACTCGCAGCGCTTCTCGTGGGATCGTTGCGCGGAGGCCGTAGTCGATGCCCTCATCGAGGTGGGCAGCCCCTGAGCTTCCATCGGGCCGGGTGCCAGTCCACCGGAAGCCTGCCCGCCCGACTACTTCGCAACACGAACGATCCGCTTCCCATGCACCTCGGCGCAGTACACGTACTGATCGTCGACAGCGACCCCCGCCGGCCAGTTCAGTCCGATCGCGAGAGTCACCACCTCACCACCGTTCTTGCGCTTCCGACGCAGCTCCCCCGAGTTCTGATTCGCCCAGTACACCGCCCCATCGTCGATCGCCACACCGGCCGGGTTCCCCTGCCCTTGCACAAACGGCGTCACGAGCTTGCCCGATGCGTCTACCGTCACTACCGCGTCCGTCGCGTTCATCGCAACCCAGGCCGTCTGCCCGTCCCGTGCTATCCCCTCCGCAAAGCCGTTCGCGTCGAGCGTGGCAAACACCGTCCCGACTCCCCCGTTCGTCGGCAGCTTCCACAAGTACCCCGTCGTCGCGTCCGTCACCCACAGCTGGCCGCCATAGGCCGCTATCCCCACCGGCTTCGGAAAGTTGTCTCCCACCTTCACCGGACCGGCCCCCCCGGACGCCAGCTTCATCACCGACCCGTCGCTCAGCAGCGTCCAGTAGATCGCGTCGCCGTCGATCGCGATGTAGCCGGGCTGAACCTGATCCGGGGCGATGACCACCGGCGTTCCCGAACCATCCTTGGGCACGGCGCGCACCGCCGACACCCCGTCGTCGGTGAAGAAGACCTTGCTGTTCTGAAGCGCAAGCCCGATCGGGGTCACCTCGCTCGCAATCACCGCGAGCGCGCACCGGCCGTCCACGCACGCGGCTCCCAGACACGAATGGCCGCACCAGCCGCAGTTGGCGGGATCGGACATGAGATCGCCGCACCCCGAGCCAGCCGCTCCCGCGACTCCTGCCGATCCCGCCGAACCACCCACGCCGCCGTCGGCACCTCCCGCCGCGGCGCCAGCCTGTCCCGCCGCCCCGCTCGATCCCGCACTTCCGGCCTGCCCCGCTGCACCGCCGCCGGAGCCATCTTTCGAAGAGTCCGTCCCCGCATCCGCGGCCGCAGAGAAAGGCTCGCCTCCGCAGGCCATGAGCGAAGCCGCGCCCAACAGAAGCAACACCGCGCGATTCATTGGGTTCAACCTATCAGAGGGGTCAGGCAATTCGAACGTCGTTCTGCCTCGGAGCGACACGCTCGAGTCTTCCTTCTTCTGTTACTGGAGGAGCGACGGCGACAGCGGGTCGCCGCGCAGGGGGGCCTACTTGTGGAGGATCGTCGTGCTCTGCACCGAATGCGGGAGGTAGCGATCGACCTTGCCCAGGTACCAGGCGATGCCGATGCCGATCAGCACGAGCAGGAAGATGTACAGGCCCCAGGGACGCCGCTTCTCGGCATACGGGTCCACCATGTCCCGCGAGCTCCCCTCCGGAAGAACGGCCAGCTTGGTCAGCGATCCGCCCAGCGGTACGTTGACCTTCGCCATCGCGTTCACCGCCCAGCCGTTGGCGTCGAGGATCGGCCCGAGGTTGCGCTTGCGGAGCTTCAACCAGGCCACCGCCATCGACGGGCCCGAGATGGCGAGCAGAATGCCCAACACGCCGAGCGGCATCCAGATCCCGAGGCCAAAAAAGGCCTGGAGCAGGGCGCCAAACGCCGCGGTGATGCCGCCGACCGCAACGCCGATGGCTGCGACGATGCCAATGTCGAGAGGCTTCTTGGGGGCAGGCGGCGCAGCGGCCGGAGCCGGGGCAGGAGCCGGTGCAGCCCCCGCCGCCGGAGGCGGTGCAGCGGCCGTCGCCGTCGTCTTGTTGACGTCCGCGGTCAGCTTCGCGTCGGCCTCCGCCTGCTTGGCCGCAGCACGGCTCGCCACGAAGTCCTCGACCATCCGGATGACCTTCTTGTACGGCGACCAGAACGCCTGCCGCACGCTGATCGGATTCTCGATGATCTTCGTGACCGTGGCGTCCCAGTCCGCTCCCTTCCGATCGTAGAAGACTCCGTTGCGGCCCGCCATCAGGTTGTCCACGTCGCCTGCCGTCATCGCGGCCGCGATCTGCTTCGCCTCCCCCTTGGAGTTCTTGAGGTCGCAATACAAGAGGTAGTTGCTCGACGACGGCGCCATGGCAGCGTGTTTCACAGCGTCGTTGACCGCAATGCACAGCTCGCACGCACGCTGGTCGAGATAGAGCGTGCCGACCTGGAAAGCCGCGGGCTTTCGCCTCGAATAGAAGTCCCGGAACGACACGAAGTTGTTCGCGACCTCCATCAGGTCCCGGCAGAAGAACACGAGCTTCTCGACCGACTCGATGGCCTTGGCCTGCGGCTCGTAGGACTTGTCCTCGGCGATGAGCTCGAGGAGCTTCTTCTGCAGGTCCGATGCGGCGAGCTCGTCCACGCGCGCAGCGCCGAGCTTCTCGACCGACGCGCCCTTCTTGTCCGCGAAGTACGCGCCGTACGGATCGAGCTTGCCGCAGATTGTGGTCCAATCCGCCTCGTTCAACGCCGACCTGTCCCCCAGCAACGGCTTGACCACCTTCGATGCGAACGAAGCCATCTTGTCCGCCCATGCGGGGTTCAGCCCCTTAAGCAGGGGGAGCGGCTTGTCCACAGCCACCTGCGCGAGCGGGAAGTGCGCCACCTCGTCGGCCGTCACGTTGAGATCTTTCGCCGCGATCTCGAGATACGCCTTCTCCTCGCCGTTCACCGCCCCGAGCGCGCGCGGGTCGTACGCCGCAACCCGCGCCCGGGCGAAGAAGTCCGACACCTTCGTCTTCACCTCCGAATACGCCGCGAATGCCGCCGCCGTGTCGTCCCCCAAGGGACGCAGCGCCTCTTCCGACTTGCCCCTCTTCAGCCACTCGGCGTGCGCAGCGATCGCCTCGAAGAAGGCCTTGACCGACGCCTCGTCCACCCCGGGCTCCCCCGACTTGTCCTTCGGAGGCGCCTCGGTGCATGCCAGGACATCCTCGATCGCCTTCTTCGTGACGTCGTCGTCTGCCGTGGCAACCGGCACCACACCGTCGCCGTTGAGCTTCTCCTTCTCGAACGCCCCGATCGCGTCCTTCATGTCCTCCACGGAGATCTTCTTCGCGTCGGACTTCCCAAGCCCCGACAGAATCTTCTTCGCCGTCGCGTGCAGCAGCTTGCCCTCGTCGCTGTCGTCCGCAATCGCCGATAGCGACAGCGAAGACGCGCCCTTCGCCAGGACCTCGACGTCCTTGAGCATCGATCCGGCCCACTTCGCCGCCGCGATCAGCTCGTTGGCCCGAACCCGCCCGTCCTTGTCCGTGTCAATGAGCGCCAACGTACGCTCGTCGAGCTCCAGCCCCTTGATGGGGCACGCCAGGGCGACCCAGAGCTTCTGGTCAAGCTCGCCGATGGAGACGAGGTCCTCGCCGGTGACAAGCTGAACCTGATCGAATCCGCCAACTCGAGCGAACTTCCAAGTGTGAGCCATGAAGAGAGTCTCCCCGGGGTCGTGGTCGCGGACCGCACGGCGCGGATCCAGCTCACCCGCATAGGGGACCGCAGAGACCCTGTCAATGAGGAGGACAGACCTCAGGCGCGTCGGCGCCGCAACGCCAGCAGCCCGATCAGCCCGAGGAGCGGGGCCAGCAACATGTGCTTCGTCCCGCGAACTACGCCGCAAGAGCAGCCGCCGCCGTCGTCAGTCCCGGACGCCCAGTTGCTCGCGCCGCTTCCGCCCGCTACGCCGCCCCCGGCGTCTGTCGTCGGCCCGGAGCACTCCCCGGTCGATACGCATTGGACAGCACCCCCGATGCACTTCGACTTGCCATCACCACACGCGTTCTTGCACGGAAGTCCTTCTCCAAGGCTGTCCGGCGTACCGTTGTCGATCGTGCCGTCACAATCGTTGTCCAAACCGTCGCACACCTCGGTGGCCGGACTCGCCGTCTGGCAGCTCAGCCACCCTGCAGCGCAAACGCGCCTTCCGACCGCACATTCGCCCTTCGCCCCCTCCACCGAGCACGATGCTTCGGCACCCGTCGGATCCGGTCCGTCGCAGTCCGACCAGGCGGACCACAGGCAGGCCCCCTCGCAGGTCCGCTTCTGCGTTCCACAGTCGCCGCAGTTCTTCGTCTCCTCGTCGCCATCGCCGCACACGCACGAAGACAGGTTGATCCTGCGCGCACCGCTGTAGGAAGACGCGAAGGTGCGGCTATGTCGCACGATGCCCGGAGTGCACCCCTTGGCTTCCACGACCTCGTGCTCGCCCGCACCGTCCTTGGCGCCGATCACCAGGATCACGTGCGTGCTGCTCGCCACCGCGTCGGCCGGCTGGAGCCCGCTCATCGGCACCACGTCCCAGTACTCGTGGTCCGAGGTGAAGGAGGAGGCCACGTAGCGATCCACGCCGCAAGCGTCGACGGCAAAAGGTTCCGGGACCTGCCAGGCCTTGGAGACGAATCCGGAGCAATCGGCGCCGTACTTGCCGCTGTGCGTGCAGTCGGGGCAGCCCGTGGAGCCCGCGTTCGGCGTGCACGTGCCCGGGCTGCAGTTGGTCAAGTCCGGCGTGCACGCGTCCCCGCACCAGCACTCCCCTCCCCACGCATACGAGAATCCCACCGCCGAGATTCCGCGACATACGATCGACTCCACCGGTTCGGTCGGCGGCGCCGCATACGCAGCCGCCGGAAACGCCACCGTCGCCACGAGCGTTGTCATCAGGGTTCGTGCTCTCATGGCGCCCTCCGCCCCCAGTCGACGATCTGAACCCCCTGCGGCGTCAAGGCCATCTGCCACAGCCTCCCGTCGCGCCCCACCCGGAACTCCACCCGTTGATCGTACTCCGTCAGCACCCACGGACTCGCGACCCGCTGCACCTCGCGCAACTGCTCGTCCAACTCCACCATCCAGTAGCGCTCGCTCTTCACGCGATACGGCGACACCGTCGCGAACTCCGCCTCGTGCAGCACCACGTGGATCCTTCCCGCCGGGTCCGCGTCGCTCCACACGATCCGACGAATCGGGGACTGCGCGACCAGCGTCGCCTCCCCTCCTTCTCGACGCTCGTTGCGCGCGCGCGTCGAAAGCTTCACCCCGCCCCGATCGTCGAGCGCCGCGTGCAGGCTCCGCCCGTTCACGATCGGACGCCCCACCACGACCTGTCGCTCGCATGGCGCAAGATCGCGGTCGAGCACCTTCACGCTGTGCCGGTGTTGAACCTCGAGCCACACACCGTCCGGCCTCGGAAGCATCGCCGTGATCAGCCCCGCACGCTCGATGCCCCGTCCCTCGACGGCGACATCGACGAGAACGGCACCCTTCGGGTCGAGCACCAGCAGCCTCTTGCCCACGAGCCTGTCGAGGGCGAGCACGGCCCGCCCCTCGTACTGCTCCACGTCGTCGAAAGTCGAGGCCGGCAGACCGATCTCGCCCGCCCGGGCCCCGCTCGCATCGAAGCGCAGAATCCGCTGGTTCACCTGATCGAGCAGCAGCACGCCGCCGTCGGGATCCACCGCAAACGCCTTGGGCCCTTCGCTGTCGGACTCGTTGCCCTGGATTCGCCCGACCTCCTGGTCCCACGCCAGGGAAGCCCACGGCTTCGGCGGAAACTCCGCCGGCGCCACGTGGGCCTGCGACGCCGCGAGGCCGATCGTTGCGCACGTCATCGCGGCCAGCAGAAGCCTTGTCGTGTGCTTTCTCATGGGGCACCTGTTCCGTGATCCGACAGACACTCCGATTCTGTCACTGATCCTTGAAGTGAACGAGCTCGCTCGCCTGACCGTCGACCGTCGCCGTCAGCTTGTAACCCACCAGGCCGTGATCCGCGCAGGCCTCCGACGTTCCGACGTACACCTCGAGCGTGTGCAGCCCCGTCGCTGTCGCCGTGAAGCTGTGCTCCGGACACGAGTACTTCGGCGGCGGATACGTGCACGACACCTCGTCGTCGGCCTCGAACAGCTCGGTCCCGTCGGGATGGCGAATCCTCAAACGCAGATCCGCGGCCGTCGCCGCGTCGACCGTGTCCACCTTGACCACGACGCTCTGACCGCTCTGCACCAGGAAGCCGAACTGGTCCTGGATCGACGCATGGCTGCATCCCTGAAGCGCCGCGGTCGCCGGACTCGTCGCGGCGTATCCGAGCGTCACCGTCGCCGCCCCCTTCGCACTCGCTCCGTCACCGTCCACGAACAGGTCGTAGACCCTGCCGGCGAAGACGTCGAACCGCAAGAACGCGGCGCCCGCTCCGCACCCGCACTCCGCCTCGGGTGAATCACAGTAGCTCGCCCCGGAGACCCCCGTCTCCCGCACGTGCAGCAGCGACGTGTATCCCGTCTTCGGATGCGAGGTCGTCGCTACCATCGCCCCATCCCGAGGTGCCGCAAAGCTCCATCGCGCCTCCGGCGCATCGTCCGCCGCCGTGGCACAAGAACCCCGCACGCTCGAGCTGCTCGCGCTCGTGTCCGCTTCGAACCGCACACCGGTCAGCAGCTTGTCGGTCACGTCCGCGCTCACCCCCTCGCCGTCACACACCCCCGGCCGATGCAGACCCAACGCGAAGATCCCGCCATCGTCGTCGGCAGTCTCCACGATCGCCACGTACTGCTTGCCGGAGACCACGGGCACCGACAGGCGCGAGCCGTGGACTCCGGCTGCGGATGTGCCGCTGCAGCCGATTGCCGTTCCGTCGCAGCTCGCCTCGCGCACCTCGAGGACGGTGTCTACGCGTGTGGACGGGTGCTGCGTAGACAACACCAGATTGCCCGTGAACGAGGGGGTCAGGCTCACGGCGACCTCGCGCGCCTGGCCGAGGTCGCCACACCCGGGCTGCACCGAGCTGGTGCCCAGCACCGAGTACCCGAAGAACAGCTTCGCATCGTCGATCAGGTCGGTCACATCGGCAAGCGGCGCACACGCGGCTTCATTCGCCACCACGGAGTCGGACTGCGCCGCATCGGACACCGCGACATCCTGCGTCGCAGCATCCTGCGCGCTCCCGGCGGCACCGCATGCGGCACCAACACAGCTCGCCCCGCCGTCGTCGTCGCTTCCGCAGCCGACGAGCGCCGCGGTGAACGCCAGGGTCAGCACGAACCCGGATACGCAGATGAGCTTGTGACGCATGTCTCTCCGTGGCTACTTGGCCTTGCCCGGCGTGCGTGCGCAGCGGAAGCCGAGGTAGTCGAAACGCGTGTTCGTCGGTCGCCGATTGCGGGTCGTCGCCCGCATGTGCTCCAGCGTCTCTTCGTAGAAGCTCCCCCCGCGATACACCTTGCGCGGGTCCGAGCGCTTCTTGCCGTAGTCGTCCGAATACGCGCTCGACGTCCACTCCCACACGTTGCCCGCCATCCCGCGCAGACCGAAGGGGCTGTCCACCGGGACCGTCTCGGCCGGACACGTGCCCTGCTGCGTGCGCAGCACGCACAGCTCCTTGGGCGCCGGCAGCTTGCCCCAGGGATACGGGCGACCGTCGGTGCCGCGGGCCGCGTACTCCCATTCCTCTTCGGTGGGCAGACGCTTGCCCACCGACGCGCAGTACGCGCCGGCTTGCTCCCACTCGAGGCAGTTCATCGGGTGGTTCTCCCTGCCCAAACGCCCCCAGTTGCAGAAGTGGTCCACGTCGCCAAGCGTGCACTTGCCCGCCTCGGCGCACAACGCGTACGCGCCGACCGTGACCTCGTGCAGGTCCATCTCGAACGCGTTGACCGTCACGCGACGCACCGGCTTCTCGTCGGGCTGTCCGTCGCTCGACCCCATCATGAACGAGCCCCCGGGGATGCGAACCATGACCCCGACCGTCGCAACCGGCGCTGGCGCCGCCGACGCAGAGGCCGTTGCGCTCGCAGCCGCAGGCTCCGCGGAGATCTTCGGAGCTGCCGCGTCCGACGCCCCCTTCTTCGCGTCGTCACACCCCACGGCCACGCCCAACACCGCAACGCCCACCGCCAAGCCGATCACCCGTCCGCCCAAGAACCGCTTGTCCATCACGGTGCGACCTCCTGGACGGCGCAGCGCCTGCGACACGCGACGCCCGCCGCCTGAAACTGCCGGCGGAAACCATAGCGGGGATCGAGCCGTGGGGTCAACGAAGAGCCCTCGCTCGCGCCTACGGACCCGGATCGTGCGGACTCCTACTTGCGGTACCAGATGGGCGCGGAGATCACCCGGTCGCCATCGGACTGGATCGCGAGCGCCACGAAGTGCGTCGCCTCCTTCGGACTCCTCGAGAACGTCGCCGTGCACGGGTTCTTCCCGTTGCACGCGTGCGAATCGAGCTCCCCTCCGTTGGGCCCCAACAACACGATCCGCTTGAACCCGTCGGCGTCCTGCTTGTCGCGCGCAACCACCGTCAGCGTCGTGTCCCCCAGCCCCTCCAGCTCCGACCCCATCCAGCAGACGTCGTCGGCCTTCATCCTGATCGACGCAGTGTCGTCGAGGGTGGCGAAGGTGCGACGCCCCGTGATCGCCTTGCGTATCCCCAGGCGGGACAGCTCGTTGGTGAAGACCCCGGTGGCGTGCTTGGAATCTCCCCAGTTCTGATGGTGGTTGTCCTCGTTGAAGGAAGGAGCAACCAGCCAGTTCTTGCGCAGCGCCAGCAGGTACTGCGCCTGCTTCACGTCCCAGGTGCCGGCGCCGTTGAACTCGACCAGACGCATCGCGTCCTTCGCCACCGGGTGGTACTCGAAGTCCTGGAAGTTGGCCGGGTTGGGCGGGTGATTCCACTGCCCGACACAGGGGCTGCAGTCCGCCACGGCGTTGTACAGGTTCGCCAGCCCCTTGGGCGCCGGGATCATCTTGCCCACGAACAGGAAGTTGAAGTGCCCGAGCTGCGCCCCGCCGTCCGTCAGGATCACAATCTCGTAGCCGCATCCCGCCGTGAAGGTCCCGTCGACGTTCGCGTTGTCCGCCATCGTCTTGCACGACGTCCACTGCGTGGGGGACATCTGCCCCTTGTGCTCCGTGATCCACATGAAGTCGAGCCCCGCGGCCTTCGCGTGCTCGAACGCGATCTTCGGCGTCTTCTCACCGTCCGAGTAGCTCGTGTGCGCGTGCAGGTTCCCCCAGTACGCCTTGAAGTCCCCTTGCACGCACCCCTTCCTCACGCAGTTGGTCGTGCAGTCCTTCGGACACGTGTTGCAGTCCTCGCCGTCTCCAGGCTCGCACACCCCGTCTCCGCACGGATTGCACACCCCACAGTCCTTCACACACGTCGAACAGCTCTCCCCTCCCGCCTTGTCGCAGTCTCCGTCGCCACACGGATCGCACACGCCGCAGTCCGCGGGACACGTGGCGCAGCCCTCCCCCGCCGCCTTGTCGCACGTCTGATCCCCGCACCCCGCGCATGCCCCGCAATCCGCAGCACAAGTCGCGCAATCCTCCGCCTCCGACTCGTCGCAAGTCCCGTCTCCACACGTGCCGCACTCCCCGCAGTCCTGCGGACACCCCTCGCACTCCTCCACCCCCATCTCGCACTCCCCATCCCCGCACGTCCCACACTCCCCGCAGTCCGCTGGACACGTCGTGCAGTACTCCGAATCGTCGGCCGAGCATGTACCGTCTCCACAACTGTCCGGCGGCAACACCGGGTCCTCGTCCCCTTTGCACCCGTCTTCGCCGCAAGAGTCCGCGGCAACGGAAGCGTCGGACGAGTACTCGATCGACGACGAGGAGCCGGAGCAGGCAACGGCAGCGGAGGCGACGAGGAGAACGGCAATGCGCTTCATGACCCAGTTGTAGACCAAAAAGCAAGCATGGGGAAAACCTATCGAAGCGCGATGAGAGAGAATCCCGCAGCGCGTCTCCAACGCCGCAGCGGTGTTCAAACAACCCGACAGAAGAGTGCCTCCGAAGCTCACGCCCGGGAGCTCGCCCCCATCGCTGCCATTCCCGCGCTCCTCCGCGCAACCACCCCGCGGACCCCGTCCCCGTCCGCACACCTGGTCTGTTGCCCGCATCCCGGGGTTGGACTATCCCCTCCCCTCCGCGGGGATGCCGACCCCTGCCCTCTCCGACCGCAGGTATCAACATGACTGAGAAAACGCTCGGAATCGACATCGGATCCACCTCGCTCAAGCTCTGCGTCCTCGCCGACCCCGAGCTCGGCGGCACCCGCCACGAGATGCTCCCCCACGAAGGCAACCCCGCCGCAACCCTGGCACGCCTGTTCGAACGCATCGGCCTGCAACCCGCCCCCAACCTCCGCGGCCTCGTCACCGGTACCGAAGGCCGTCACCGCATCGCCTTGCCCGAAACCATCGCCGCCATCGCCGTCGAACGCGCCCTCGAAGCCCTCAACCTCCGCCCTCGCGCCGTCGTCTCCATGGGCGGAGAAGACCTCGTGGTCTACGTCCTCAACGCCCAGGGCCGCATCGTCAACACCTACGCCGGCAACAAGTGCGCCTCCGGAACCGGCGAGTTCCTCCGCCAGCAGCTCGGCCGGATGAACCTGCGGATCGAAGACGTCAACGACGTCTGCCAGGGCGCCAGCGTGCACCCCATCTCCGCACGCTGCTCGGTCTTCATGAAGTCCGACTGCACCCACCGGCTCAACAAAGGCGAGGCCAGCAAGGCCGATGTCGCGCTCTCCCTGAGCAAGGTCATGGCCGACAAGGTCGCCGAGTTCCTCACCAAGGCCAAGCTGTCAACCGGCCAGGTCGTCGTGATCGGCGGTGTCACCCGCAATCGACACCTGATCGACTTCATCCGCAACGGCAACCCGTCCATCGACTTCGTCGTCCCCGACCAGGCCCCCTACTTCGAAGCCTTCGGCGCCGCACACCTGGCCCGCGACCGGGGACGCGCGCTCCCCCCCCTCGCCGACCTCGTCCGCCCAGGCGCCGCTCTCATCTTCAAGACCTATCCGCCCCTCTCCGAATCCAGCGACAAGGTCCGTCATGCGCCGTCCCGACGCGCCCCCTACGACCCGCAGGCGCAGTACGTGCTCGGAGTGGACGGAGGCTCCACGACGACGAAGGTAGCGCTGGTCAACGCGACGACGCTCGAGATCGTGGCGGAGCACTACGGGCGCACGCACGGCGATCCGGTCGCCGCCCTCAGGCAATGCCTGCGTGAGCTGCGCAAGCAGCTCGGGGACCACCAGCCGCGGATCCGTCTGGCCGCCACCACCGGCTCCTCCAGGGAGCTGCTCGGTGTGTTCCTCGAGACCGCCGGAGTCTACAACGAGATCATCGCGCACACGGTGGGCACCACCTACTTCGAGAAGGACGTCGACACGATCTTCGAGATCGGCGGGCAGGACGCGAAGTACGTGCTGATCAACAACGGCGTGCCGGTGGACTACGCGATGAACGAGGCGTGCTCGGCCGGGACCGGCTCGTTCCTGGAGGAGTCGGCCGCCGGGGACCTGAACATCGAGAGCGCGCCCGAGATCGGTCCCATCGCCCTCGAAGCCCGCGCGCCGCTGAAGTTCGGCGAGCACTGCTCGGCGTTCATCAACTCCGATATCCGCAAGGCCATCCAGCAAGGCGCCGCCCGCGCGGACATCGTCGCCGGCCTCGTCTTCTCCATCGTCGCCAACTACCTCAACCGCGTCGTCGGCAACCGCTCGATCGGCTCCCACATCCTCCTGCAGGGTGGCGTCGCCAAGAACCCTGCCATCCCCCTGGCGTTCGCCCAGATGACCGGCAAGACCATCACCGTGCCGCCGGACCCGGAGCTCATGGGGTGCTTCGGCGTGGCGCGCCTCGCACTGCAGAAGGAAGCCGAAGGGCTGCTGGAGGCCGGGGCGTTCGACATCGACGCGCTCATCGCGAAGGAGATCGCGTATCGCAAGGAGTTCAGCTGCAAGTCCTGCGAGAACCTGTGCACGATTCGCAGGCTGGAGGTCGGCAAGCGCACGTATCCTTTCGGCGGGCGGTGCTCGCTGTACACGAATCAGCGCAAGAAGAGGGCGATTCGAGCCGACGATGCGGTGGACTACACGCAGGAGCGGCGCAGGATGCTCTTCGAGCAGTTCGCTCCCCCGCCGGACTCGCTCCAGCCCCGTACCGCCCGCGTCGTCGGCATCCCCATGGCCTTCACCGTCCACTCCCTGTGGCCCTTCTACTCCTGGTTCTTCCATACCCTCGGCGTCCGCGTCGTCCCCTCCTCCCGAATCGTCCCCGAAGGGATCGCCAGGCAGGAAAGCAACTACTGCTTCCTC
>JAKLDZ010000011.1 GCA_022703255.1 Myxococcota bacterium
CGAAAGGAGCCACCCATTATGAAAATGGACCGGTTTACCGAAAAGTCCCGCGAGCTTTTCATATCCGCCCAGGACCAGGCCAAAACCGCCGGGCATCAAGAATTGACGGTCTTTCATCTGCTCAAGGCGATGCTGACCGATGAAGAGCGCGATCGGTTCGAGCAGTTCCGCAAGGACGAGGGGCGTGGTCGCGAGGGGAAGGCCGGCTTCGGAACCCTCGGCGACCTGCTCGGCAAGGTCGCCGTCAAAGCGCCCAAGAAGCGCTGACCCTCAGTCGTCGTCGTCGTCGTCGGCAAACTGACGGATCAGCTCCGAGCCCGGATAGGTGGGCGGCGCCGGGACCGTGGGGCGGTTCGGATCGCCCTCTTCGGCCTTCCGCAGATAGCTCTGACCGAAGGGCGATCGCGCGGACACCGGAGGCGAATCGGGCTCCTCCTCCACGTGGACGTCTTCTCCGATGTCGATCTCGATGTCGCCGTCGCCCACGTCGGGAACGATGTCGGACGATGGCCCCGACATCCCCAGCAGTTCGTCGTCGTCCAGCTCCTCCGGAGAGCCCAGCGACACGCTCGGCGCGAGGTTCGGGCTGTCCTTGGTGCCTGCCGGAACCGCGGCGAAGGGATCGACTTCGGGCGGTACGGGCGATGCGAACGGGTCGGCCGAGGGAGGCGGGAAGGGATCCTTCTCCACTCCCTCGAGGCCGGCGAAGGGATCGACCACGCGAGCCGCCGGCTCGGCGAAGGGATCGTCGAGCACCGGCGACAGGGGCGTCTCTTCTCGGGTCGGGACCGCGTCGGAGCTACGGCGACTCGGTCGAGGAACTTTGCTCGTCATGGCGCAATGCCTTGGGCCGTTGAGGCCCCGCAGGTTGACTCTCCTAGATGCGCAGCCAATCCGCAACCCGGAACTGCAGAGGGGGCGAATGCCGCCCCGCCTGGTGCGAGGACGACCGGGCGTAGCGTCCGCTCGGCCTCGGCACCAGATCCCCGCCCCCCAAGGAGGCGAGCATCGTGTCGGGGAGCGATCATAGCGCCGCCTTCGACCGATGGCCGCGTTTCCGGCCCCCCCTCCGGATCCGCCGCAGGGGTGCCCGCCACGCCTTCCTTCCACGAAGCCGGGCGAGCGGCTTGCGAAACCGGGGCGACGTCGCCATGCACGGACGGCCGGGCGCGAGCGTTCTGCCGTCCGGCAACCGATACCCAACCCATCCCCTCCGAAGACGAGGTTTCCATGGATCGATTCCTCCTGCTGTCAGGCGTTGCGCTGCTCGGTGCGGCCCTCTCCGCGTGCGACAACAAGCCGGCCGAGAACAAGCCCGTGGCCACGGTCGGCGAGCCGACTGCGCTGACGAAGCCCGCGGCGGTTGCCGGGGCGAAGTACCGGATTGGCGCGGCAGAGTCGAAGATCGAGTTCGTGGGTGCGAAGATCACCGGCAAGCACGACGGCTCCTTCGGTGCGTTTTCCGGCACGGTCACGCTGCCCGGGGCCGACCCGACCGCGGGATCGGTGTCGGTGCAGATCGACACGTCGAGCCTGCAGTCGGACAACGAAACGCTGACCGGCCACTTGAAGAGCGCGGACTTCTTCGACGTCGCGAAGTACCCCAGGGCGCGATTCGAATCGACGTCGGTTCGGGCCGGCGGGGAGAAGGGCGCCTCGCACACGGTCAGCGGCAACCTGGAGCTGCACGGCGTGACCAAGGGAATCAGCTTCCCGGCGACGATCCGCGTCGGGGCGGACAGGGTCGAAGTCGACGCGGAGTTCGCGATCAACCGCAAGGACTTCGGGCTGGTCTACCCTGGAAAGCCGGACGATCTGATCAAGGACGAGGTGCTGATCAAGCTGAAGGTGCGCGCTCCCAAGGCGGAGTGAGGTGGGATTGACGGCGGTCGCGGTCAACCCCGATCCGAAGCTGTCGCGGATCGCGCGACGGCGCGGCTGGCGCGTGGAGCGCTGGTAGCTTTCAATCTTCCCTGCGCATGGCCGACGCCCTACGCTCGCGCCATGCTGCTTCCCAACGCATACCTGGACGTCGTCGATCGGGCGCTGGCGGAGGATCTCGGCTCGGGTGACGTCACCACCGAGGCGACGGTGGACGAGTCGACGTCGGCGCGCGCGACAGCTGTGGCGCGACAGCCTCTGGTCGTGTGCGGCGGAGAGGTCTTCTTCGCGGTCTTCCGTCGCATCGACGCGTCGGTGCGTTGCGAGAAGCTGGTTGACGACGGCGCGAAGGTCGAGCGCGGGGCGGCGCTCTGGAGGGTCGAAGGGGCGGCTCGCAGCCTGCTGATGGGCGAGCGCGTCTCGCTGAACCTTTCGCAGCGCATGAGCGGCGTCGCGACCCTGACCCGCGCCTTCGTCGAGCAGATCCCCGAGGGGTGCACCACCCGCGTCGTCGATACACGCAAGACGACCCCCGGGCTGCGCGCCCTGGAGCGCCATGCCGTGCGCGTGGGAGGTGGGCACAACCACCGCGACAACCTCTCCAGCGCCGTGCTCATCAAGGACAACCACATCGTCGCTGCCGGCGGTATCGAGCGCGCCGTGGAGCGCGCCCGCCAGCATGCCCCCCACACGAGCCGCATCGAGATCGAAGTCGCCAACCTCGCGGAGTTCGACCGCGCCCTCGCCCTCGGCTGCGAGATCATCATGATCGACAACTTCTCCACCCCCGACATGCTCGAAGCCGTGCGGCGCGGACGCGGCAAGGCGATCCTCGAGGTGTCGGGCGGCGTGAGGCTGGAGCGCATCCGTGAGCTCGCTCGGGCCGGCGTCGACATCGTGAGCGCGGGCGCCCTCACCCACTCCGCCCCCGCTGCCGACATCGCCCTCGACCTGGAGCTCATGCCGTGAGCCACGAACCGTCGATCGACGCCCGGCGGCTTCGCGACGCGATCGCCGCTGCCGGTCTGAGGCTGGGCACACCGCTGACGTGGATCGAGCGGACCGAGTCCACCAACGACGTGGCAGCGCGGGAGGCCGCGTCCGGGGCGCCGCATGGCGCGACGTTCCTGGCTGAGCAGCAGACGGGCGGGCGCGGGAGGCTCGGCAGGAAGTGGTTCTCTCCGCCCGGCCAGAACTTGTACTTGTCGATCGTGCTGCGTCCCGACGTGCCTGCCGAGCGGCTGCCGTGCATCACCCTCGCCATCGGTCTTGCCGTCGCCGAAGCCATCACGCCGTTCGTTCCGGGGATCCCGGTCGAGGTCAAGTGGCCCAACGACGTCCTCATCGCGCGCCGCAAGGCCGTGGGCATCCTCGTCGAGGCGAGCACGACGGGGGCCGGGGCGATGACGTTGGTAGCCGGGATCGGGATCAACGTGCTTCAGACCGCGTTCGACCCGGAGATCGAGGGCATTGCGACGTCGATCGCGGCGCACGGGCCGAGGCCGGAGCGCGCGCAGGTGTTGCTGGCGGTTCTGGAGCGGCTTTCGGTGCGGCTGGAGCAGTTCGAGCGCGACGGGTTGAGCGGGATGCTGGGGGAGTTGAGGGCGCGTGACGCGACGCTGGGGCGTCGGGTGCGGTGCGCTTCGGGCGAGGGGCTGGGGGCTGGGATTTTCGACGACGGAGCGCTGCGTGTGCAGACGGCGGCTGGGGAGATGATTCGGGTGCAAGCCGGAGAGGTGGAGATCCTGCGCGCCTGAGCGAAGGGGCCGGGGGAGTGCCGTGTGGCGGGCGAAAGACGCTTGCTGCGCAGCGAGATTTGCGGTGTGATTCGGGTCTGCCGCAGAGGTGGGTGGAGAACGGATGACGTTCCGCGGAGTCCAGAAGACGAAGTGCCCGGGCTGTGGCGCCGAGTTCGACGACCCGGTGATCTTCTGCGGTGTTTGCGGAAAGCGCATAGCGGCCCAGCCAGCGCCGTCGTCGCCGTCTCGAGTCGGTGCGCCCCTCGATCCGACGGCGATCGCACGCGCGCGAGCGATCATTTCCCGTCCGCCCGTGACGGCCCCCGCGCAGGCGAGCCCGCCCGCTCCGCCTCCGGCGCCGGCGAAGGCCCCGCCACCGAGTGTCGCGCAGCAGCCGCCTGCCTCCGAGCCCAAGGCTCCCGCAGCACCTCCGGCTTCCCAACGCGGTGATGCGTCGGGTGGCGAACCTCCTCCTTCGCGCCCGATGTCGAAGTTCGAAGCGGTCGCGCGCGCGGTCCAGGCCGCGTTCTCCGGATCACGCGCCCCCGCGTCTTCGAGGAGCCCTGGCGCGCCGCCTCAGCAGCCCAAGGCGCAGCCTCCATCCTCCGACCGGAGCGCGCCCCGCTCGCAGCCCGAGCGGAAGCCCGACGCCGCTCCTGCCCCGAGAACGGGCGCGCGCATCGACGTGACTCCGCGGCCGCCGGTGGAGCCGCGGATCGAGGTCGTGCCCGCGCCTCGGCAGCCCGTGCGGGTGGAGCCGTCGGTCAAGCCGGTCCCCGCGACGCTCAAACCGCAGCAGTCGTCACCGCGGGTGGAGCCATCTCCGAAGCCCGCCTCGGCGACGCTCAAGCCGCAGCAGTCGCCCCCGCGGGTGGAGCCATCTCCGAAGCCCGCCTCGGCGACGCTCAAGCCGCAGCAGTCGCCCCCGCGCGTGGAGACGTCGGCCAGGCCCGTCCCTGCGACGCTTCAACCGCAGCCGTCGACGCGTGTCGAGTCTGCGCCGAAGGCTGCTCCGGCGACGCTGCAACCGCAGCCGTCCGCGCCGCGCGTGGAGCCGGCGCCGAAGGCCGTCCCCGCGACGCTGCAGCCGCAGCCGTCTGCGCGTGTGGAGCCGGTGCCTGCGACCAAGGAGTCCCCGGCGGCGGAACCTGTGGTGCCGAAGCCGGAGGGGTTGGGGCGCGGCGAGGCGCCGACGCTGGACTGGGGGTTCGGTCCGGACTCGGATCAGGCGCTGCTCGACGATCTCGATGCGGGCTTCTACATGATCGTGCAGGGGAAGACCGAGTCGGGGGAGGGAGCGGCCGCGGAGGCGGCGGCGCCTGCGCAGCAGGAGGCTCGGGGTGAGCGTCCCGAGGACGTCGTTGCCGTGCGCGAGATGTTCGAGCAGTTGGCTCCGTTCTATGCGAAGCCGATCCGTGACTTCCTGATCGAGTCCGCGTGGGGAGATCCTCCGAAGACCTGGCTCTCGATCACGTTGCCGGCGGCACGGGCGCTGCGTCAGGCCGCCGAGAAGATGTCTCTGCCCGAGCTTGGCGTGGCACTGGCGGACTTCGTCGCAGCCCTCGAGGTGGCCGAGAGCGCGCCGGGCGCGCACGTGGGCAAGGAGGCGAAGGACTTCATCGCGGGCGCCTACGAGCGGCTCGTCACGGTGATGCCGAAGGTCTTCGCGTTGGAGCAGGAGCGCAGTGTCCGCGAGCCGATCATCGTGCACGCGATGCTGCAGCAGGTGCCCGGGTTGGGGAAGGTCGCGATCGATCGGATCTACGCCGCCGGCCTGTCGCAACTGGAGATGTTCTACACGGCGAAGCCCGGGGACATCGCGGCGGCGACCGGGATTCCGCTCGCGACGGCGCAGGTGCTGTGCGGCAGGTTCCGTGCGTACCGCGACGAGGTGCAGCAGACGGCGCCCGATCAGCAGCGTCAGGCGGAGCGCAAGAAGCTCGAGGAGCTGGCCCATCAGCTGCGGGGGCTCAATCAGACGTTCAAGGGGGCATCGACCTCCTGGTCCGCGCAGGCCGCGAAGGACAAGCGGTGGTTGCGGACCGAGAGGGAGCGCCTCTTTCTGGAGATGACGGTAGTGCTCGCGCGCATCGGCGAAGTGGAGCTGCTGAGGCGTCTCGAGAGGCTGCCGTTCGAGCGGAAGGTCGCGGAGCTCGAGGCCTTCCTGACCGAGAACCGAGGTGGAGGCCAGGCGGGCGGCTGAGGCCCCCAGATCGGGATGAACAGATGACACGCGACGAAGTCCTGAAGAAGATCAGTGCCCGGGAGCCGCTGCAGCGCGCGGACCTTCGGGGGCTCGACCTGTCCAACGCCGAGCTCGGGGGAGGCGACTTCCGTCGGGCCGATCTCGAGGGGGCGAACCTCGAAAACGCGAAGCTGCGCGGCGCGGACCTGCGCAACGCCAGCCTCGGAGAAGCGTTCCTCAAGGGCGCCGACCTGCGCGAGGCCAACCTCGACAAGGCGGACCTCGAAGGCGCCAACCTCGAGGGCGCCGATCTGAGCGGAGCGAACCTCGCGCGAGCGAGCCTCGACGGCGCGAACATGACGAGCGCGAACCTGGAGCGGGCCGTGCTCACCAACGCGCAGCTGTGCGGTGCGCGCCTCGGCACCTCCAAGCTCGCTGGCGCCCAGCTCTCCCATGCCGACCTGAACGAGGCCTACCTCGGAGGCTCCGATCTGTCGGACGTCGATCTGGAGAACGCCGACCTGTCCGCGGCGAATCTCGAGGAGGCCGTGCTCGCCGGCGCGAAGCTCGACGACGCCTCCCTCAAGTCGGTCTTCGCGCCCAAGGCCAAGCTCGTCGGCGCCTCGCTCGTGGCGGCCGATCTGTCCAAGGGCGTGCTCGACGGCGCCGACCTCACCGGTGCCGATCTGCGCAAGGCGATCCTCGACGACGCGTCCTTCTCGGACGTGCGAATGACGGGAGCCAAGGTCGCTGGGATTTCGTGTCGTAAGACGAACTTCCAGGGGCTGCTCGCGGAGTGGGTGGACAACAGCCCCAGCGTCGAGGAGGTCCAAAAGCTCACAGGCCCGGCCATCCTCGCGTCGCTCACCGGCGAAGCCCCACGCATGCCCGCCGGCGTGCGCTACTTCGGCGAAGGCGACGTCATGCGCAACGCGAGCCTGGAGTTCGGCGACGGCGCCAGCGTGCTCGTCGAGAGCCGGTTCGAGCAGTGCTCCATCGCCATCGGCCAGGGCACCGCGCTGGTCGTGGGCAAGGCGGGCGTTCTCTCGCAGTGCCAGATCAACGGCCCGGGCGAGATCACGATCCACGGCCAGTTCGTGGAGAAGAAGAGCCCGGGCATCGTGCAACCCAATACCCTGGTGGTCACCTCGGGCGGACTGGTCCAGGGCGTGGTCGAACAGGGCAACGTGCCCACCCGATTCGGATTCGAGTCCGGGTGCAAGCTGCGACTCAAGATCCTCCGCGCAAAGAACGCGGAAGGGAACGGCGAAAGGTAGGCGACGATGACGAACGGCAACCAGGCCGACGGCGGCAAGAGGACGCTGGTCGAAGAGGGAACCGAGGTCCAGGGCTCGATCAAGTCGACCTGCCCGGTGCTCGTGCGCGGTCGCATCGAGGGCGACATCGAAGCGCCTTCCATGACGGTCAGCCCGTCGGGCGCGGTGCATGGACGCGTGAAGGTCGGTGAGCTCAAGTCCGAAGGCGAGATCGCCGGCGAGTATCAGGCCGACACCGTGCAGCTCTCCGGCAGGGTCCGCGACAAGACCGTGCTCAAGGCCCGTTCGCTCGAGGTCAAGCTCGACGCGAAAGAGTCCGGCCTGCAGGTCGTGTTCGGCGAGTGCGAGCTCGAGGTGGGCGACGCGCCGACGACCAAGGCGGAGAAGCGCAAGCGGGGCGGCGCCACCGAAGGGGAGCCCACTCCCGAGCCCGAGCCCCAGGGCTGACTCCGTCTCGGACCTCCCACGGCAGACCACGCCCGTGGCCGTCGTCCATCAGCGCGTCATCTCGAGCGAGTGGCACGTCACCGTGCCGTCGCACGGCCCCTTCGGCTCCCGGCAGTCGCACGGATCGAAGTGGCCCGGCTGCGCCTGCGATGCGCACTGCGCCGCGGACTTCGGCGCCTCCTGCGGTGTAGGGACGCACACCTCCACCTCGTGCTTCGCTCGATCGTCGTAGTCCGTGAGATAGGGGCAGGTGCAGTGGAACCACTGCCCCGGGCGAGCCTTGCTGCGTCCACACGCGGGCAGGACCGCACACAGTGCTGCGACGATGAGCATGCCGTGGCCGAACCGCATCGGGAGGGTGATCCCGTGGCGTGCTGGCCGCGTCAACAGCGTCCGTCCCGGCCGGCGCGCTTGAGGACGGCACGGCGAGCGCGACGCTGTCCCGGCTGCAGCATCAAGATACGATCGGAGCGCGGATGACCGAGGGGCGGTCATCGCGAAGCGTCCCCGAGGGGAGGGAGGTCGAGATGCCGACGTTCGTGCTGATGACGAAGATGAGCCCGGAGCTCGCAGGCGATCCGCGCGGCCGCAAGAGCGCGGGACGCGACTGGATGCGACAGGTCACCGAGCGCTGCCCGGGGGTGAAGTGGCTCGGGCACTACGCCCTGCTGGGCCAGTACGACTTCATGGACATCTACGACGCGCCGGATCTGGAGACGGCGCACAAGGTTTCGTACCTGTCGATGGCCGGAGGCGCCGCCAGCGCGGAAAGCTGGCCCGCCATGCCCTACGAACGCTTCATCGAGCTCGTCACCACGACCGACCGTCGCTAGCCCCATTCACTTCGCCGCTCGCAGCGCGCGGCCGACCGCGATCATGACCCTGGCCGGGCAACGCGGCGTGGCTTCGCGCTGCCCTCTCGGCTCCCCGCTCGGCGTCAGAACGTTCCCATCAGGCCGATCGTGCCGCCGTGTTTCTGCCACGACACCGACGGCACGACGCGAACCTGAGCCGGCTCCCACGACACTGCGAACCAGTCGATCGGAGCCGCGAGCAGCGCCCCGCCCGTAGCTCCCATGGCGCCCGGAAGATCGCACGGTTCCTCTGCCGGATCCTTGCACGTCGACATGCCGTCTGCGATCAGGTATCCGAGCAAGGGCAGGCCAAGGCGCAGCGCCACCGACAGTCCCGTGCGTGTGCTGCTGCCGTGCAGCCCGTGGATCGTCGGCGCACCGGCCACGTACCCGATCCCTCCGACTACGGCGATCGCGCCGTTTCTTGCGGCAATTCCCCCTGCGAAGAGCCCGGCTGACACGGCGTCTGCCAGGAAGGTCTGCCACCCGTACCAGCTCGCCCCTGCCGGATCCGTGGCACCGGCTTCACGCCGTGACGCAGGAGATTCACGCCGTGGCGCGGGCTCCTCACGGTCCGGGCCCAGGTCCATCGGGCCGCCCGCGTGTGCTTCGATGGATAGCGTCGCCGCAAGGGCAGTCGCCAACACCGCTGCGAGGGTCTTTCCGTGCATCATCCCGATCACTCCTCGGCGGTCCACAGCAAGCGCGATGCCATGTGATCGGGCGATGTGGGGCGCGTGGGACCGGCTCCGCCGCGGTGATCCCCGATTCAAGCGCACGGTGGAGTCCCCGACTCACCGCGGCCTCGTTCGCGGCCAGCCCTACGCCGCGCGAAGCGTGAGCACGGTCACTTCCGCCGGCACGCCAACACGGAACGGAAGCCAGTGCCCGGTCCCACCCGAGACGTACAGGTGGCTGTCGCCCTGGCGATAGCGGCCGAGCATGTAGCGATACGACGACACGATCGGGCGGCCGTCGTAGGCGACCTGCCCGCCGTGCGTGTGCCCCGCAAGCGTCAGCGCAACCCCTCGCTCCGCAGCGATGGGGAAGAAGTCCGGGTGGTGCGACAGGCACAGCGTGGTCAGCCCATTGCCCGCTCCGGCGAATGCGACGTCTGCCGAGTTCCGCATCAGCGTGTTGCGCTCGGAGGCGGGGAGGCCATGCCTTCCGCCGACGCGCATGGGGTAGTCGACACCAACGACCTGGAGCGGAGCTTCGTTGTGGCGGAGGAGCACATGGCGATCGACGAGGAGCCGGAGCCGGTCACGCGATGCGGCTTCGTCGTAGGCGCCCATCACGGCGCGCAGGGTGCTCCTGCGCTTCTCATGGTTGCCCAGGATCGCGAGCATCCCGTGCTTCGCGCGCGTCCGCTCGAGATGGGCAAACGTGTCCCTCACCAGCACCACATCGTCGATCAGGTCGCCGGTCATCACGTGCAGATCCGCGCCCGAGTCGTTCAGCGCGTCGATCGCACGGCCCAGATGGCCCACGTCCACATACGCACCCACGTGCACGTCGGAGATCTGACCGATGCGGAATCCATCCAGCGCTCGGTCCAGTCCGGGCACCAGGACGGTTTCGTTCCGTACCACGAACCCTTTCATGCCGTTGACGGTGCCGCCCGTCCCCGCGAGCACGGCGACCGCGGGCACTGCGGCTCCCTGAAGGAAAGCGCGGCGATCGACCTGGGAGGAGAGTGCAGGGGGGGGTGCTTCGGGAGCGGGCGAGCGGCGCGAGAGTCTTCGCGCGAGGCGCATCACGGTGCGGGCGAGGAGCACCGGGGCGCCGAGGAGCACGCAGGCGAGGCAGGAGACGGTCCAGGCGCCGGCCAGGACGCGCAGGACGAACACGAGGGGGCCGGAGGCGCCGTGCAGGACGTGGGTGATGAGGAACCAGGCGCCGTGGATGACGAGGGCGGTTCCGACGAAGGCAGCGAACCCCTTGCGAGAGCGCACCGCGGGCCACAGTCCGGCGGTGACGCCGAAGGCGAGCAGTGCGAGCAGGATGCCGGGCAGGTACAGGAGCATTCGGGTGGCCTAGCTTGGCACCGTCATGGCCGGCGCGCACGACCCAGAACCACCCGCCGGGGAGAACCATTCCCCGGAGCGTGGTCCGACGTTTCGCCGGGTTCGCTCCCCGGGTGCTATCGGTTCGCGGTGTATTGGATCAGACGCCCGGTGGCTCGCCGCAGGTTCATCACGGCTTCGAAGGCATCGGCCGTTGCGCGAAGGGCGCGGAGCTCGGCGGCGCGCACCTGGTTCTCGGCCTCGATGACCTGCAAAGCGGTGGCGCTGCCGGTCTGCATGCGGGCGCGCTGGGAAGCGGCGGATTGCTCGGCGATCTCCACGGTGCGTGCGGCGAGCTCGGCGCGCGATCGTGCCACACGCTCCTGGAGGATCAGGCTCTCGACCTCGGCGCGGATCCGGGCCTGCGCGGCGATCAGGTTCTTCTGCGCAGCCTCCACCGAAGCGGTCGCCCTGGCCTCCTCGGCCTCGCGTTTGCCGCTGATGGGGAGCTCGTAGGTCACGCCCAAGTGCGCGCTCCAGGCCTTGCCACCGACCATCTGCGTCAGAGCCGGATACGCTTCCTTGTTCCCCAGACCCTGCACCTGCATGTACGCATCGAGATCGAGCCGGGAGCGATACGACTCGCCTGCCACGCGAGCACGCAGCTTCGCCGCCTCCAACGAGGCATCGAGCTGCTGCAGCTCGCCCGAGTGAGCCATCGCTTCCGCCACCAGATCCCCCTGCTCCGGCGGCGGCACCGCCAGCTCCTCCACCGTCGAGAAGTCCGACTCCACGCCTCCTCCCATCACCCGGATGAGCTCGAGCTTCTTGCTCGACAGCGCTTGCCCCGCATCCAAGACCGACTCCTGCTTGGTCGCGACCGTGGTCTCGAACGACAAGACGTCGGCCTGGGCCATCGAGCCGGTCCGCTCGCGCGCCGCGGCGTCGTTGCGCTGGGTCGTGGCGACCTCGAGGGACTTCTTCTGGACTCCGACGTTGCGCGATGCGTACCAGACCTCGGCGTAGGCATTGAGGGTGTCGCGGGCGAGAGTGGAGGCGGCATGCTCCTCGGCGCGCGTCGCGGCCTTGCGATCGGACTCGGCGGCGAGGATCGACGTGCGGTTCACCTCCCTGCCCGCGCCGCGCAGCAGGGGTTGGGTGACGCCGATCCTGGCGGACAGGCCGTAGGTGGGGCCGAGGGTGAGCATGCTGCTCTGGCCCGGCATCGAGGCCATCTGGGATTGCCCCCAGGTGCCGGCAAGGCGCGCCGAGACGTCGGTTCCCGGCGAGAACTTCTTCTTGATCTCGGCTCCCGCCGTGGCGCTGTCGTTGCGTGGAATCGCCGTGCCGGAGGTGGCTGCGTTGGGCGTCTGCGTGCGCGTCACTCCGGCGTCGAGCACGAGCGTGGGAGCGAACTTCGCTCCCTCGGAGGTGAGCGCCCATCGCGACTGTCGAGTCTGGGCCGCGGAGGCGCCGAGCACGGGGCTGTTGCCCAGGGCGAGGGAGACCGCGCGGTCCGGGGTGAGGACCTGTGCGGAGCCGTCGGGTTGGTCGGCGCGCGCATCGACGCCGGCGATCAGCAGGATCAAAGCGCAGGGAATTGCGACGCGGTGGCGGATGCTACTCATGTCGAAGTGCCTCGATGGGATTCAGTCTCGCGGCCTTGCGCGCGGGCAGGTATCCGAAGAGCACGCCCACTCCGCCGGAGAACACGAACGCGATCAGCGCGATCTCCGGGGGGAAAGAGAAGGGCATCCCCATCAGGCGCGTGGCCGCGTAGGAGCCGGCGCCGCCGACGATCATGCCGACGACTCCGCCGAGCAGCGACAGCCCGACCGCTTCGGCGAGGAACTGCAGCAGCACCTCTCGCCCGCGCGCACCGATCGAAAGGCGAATCCCGATCTCCCGCGTGCGCTCGGTCACCGACACCAGCATGATGTTCATGATGCCGATTCCGCCTACCAGCAGGCTCACTCCCGCGATGCCGCCAAGCAGCGCCGTCAGCGTCGTGGTCACGGTCGACATCGCCGCCGCGAACTCCTTGGTGTCCGCCACGTGGAAGTCGTCGTCCTCGCCAGGACCGATGTGCCGTCGCTCCCGCATGAGCATCTCGAGATTCCGCACCACTCCGGTCTGGCTTCGGCCGGGCTTGACCGTGAGGTAGATCGAGCTCACGTCGGTCTTTCCCTGGATTCGACGCTGGAACACGCGAAGGGGCATGAGGATGAAGTCGTCCTGATCATCCCCGCCGCCCGAGCGGCCCTTCGTTTCGAACAGCCCGACGATGCGGCAGGAGACGTTGCCAACGCGTACGGTCTCGTCGAGCGCGGCCTGGTTGCCGAACAGCTCCTTGCGGGTGGACGACCCCATCATGCAGGCGGGGTTGGCGCCGCCGAGCTCCGCATCGGTGAACTCGCGCCCTTCGGCGACCTTCCAGCCCCGCACCCTCAGCCACGCGTTGGTGCTCCCTCGGATCGGTGTGGTGTGATTGCGATTGCCGAACACCACCAGCGCGCTCTTGGCCGACTCGGGCGCTACATCCTGCGCGCCCGTGACCTGCTGGATAATCGCCTTGACGTCGGCGGGCGTGAAGGGCGCGCCGGAGCCTCCGCCCGGGCCCCTGCGCGGCGCGCCGGGCATCAGCATGATCATGTTGTTGCCCATCTTCGCGACGTTCTGGGTGACCTGCTCGGAGGCGGACTTCCCGAGCGACACCATGGCGATGACCGAGGCGACGCCGATGACGATACCGAGGACGGTGAGCGAGGAACGGAAGACGTTGCGGCGGACCTCGCGGACGGCCATCACCATCGCGGCGAACAGCACTCGCGACCAGGAGCTCAGCATCGCGCCCCCGTGTCCTCGGCGACCTTGCCGTCGCGGAAGTGAACCTGCCTGCGACAGTACTCCGCCATCTCCGGCTCGTGCGTCACCATCACGATCGTGATGCCAAGCCGCTCGTTGAGGTTCACCAGCAACCGCATGATGTCGTCCTTGCGCGCCGTGTCGAGGTTGCCCGTCGGCTCGTCGGCCAGGAGCATCGACGGTCCGGTCACGATGGCGCGTGCGATGGCGACGCGCTGCTGCTGGCCGCCGGACAGCTCCGAGGGCGCATGGTGGGCGCGGTTCTCGAGCCCCACCAAACGCAGCGCCTCGAGCGCACGTTCGCGCCGCTCACGCGCGGCGACCCCTCGATACACCAGCGGCAGCTCCACGTTGTCCACCGCCGAGGTGCGCGCCAGCAGGTTGTACCCCTGGAAGATGAAGCCCAGGTAGTAGCGACGCAGCAGCGCAAGCTGGTCCTGCGTCAGCTCCCGGGTCTCGTTGTCCGCGAACTTGTAGCTCCCCGCGGTCGGCTGATCGAGACACCCCAGGATGTTCATGCAGGTGGACTTCCCCGAGCCGCTCGGCCCCATCACGGCCACCAGCTCGCCCGGCATGAAGTCCAGATCGATGCCGTCGAGCGCGCGCACCTCCGCCTCGCCTTCTCCGTAGACCCGCTCGACACCGCGGAGGCTGACCAATGGGCTCACTGCGCCTCCAAGGTGTCCAGCGCGACGCGCATGCCCGGCTTCATCTCGCCGGTCACCGCGGTTTTCTGGCCATCGGTGGCCTCGGGATGCACCTCCACCGATCGCAGCTGGCCGCTGTCCTCGAGCACCCACAGGAGCTTGTTCCTCGGATCCTTGAGCGCGTTCGCCGCGGCCGAGCTCGCCCCCGGCGGCCCCCCCCCGAAGAACGGCATGGGCGGGCCACCGCGCGTCGGCCCCGCGCTCACCGGGGCAAAGCGGAACGCCGCGCTGGGCACCAGGATCGCGTTGTCGAGCGCCTCGGTCACGATGGTCGCGCTCGCGGTCATTCCCGGCCGCAGCGTGAGCGCCGCGTTGTCCACCGAGAGGACCGCCGAGTAGGTCACGACGCCGTTGGTGGTCTTGGCCTCGTTGAGGATCGTCTTGAGCTTCGAGGGGAACTGCTTGTCGGGCCAGGCGTCCACCTGGAACGTCGCGTGCTGCCCCTCCTTCGCCCTGCCGACATCGGCTTCGTCGATGTCCACCTCGAGCTCGAGCTTCGTGAGATCATCGGCGAGACGGAACAACACCGGGGTCTGGAAGGAGGCCTGCACGACCTGGCCGGGCTCCACGAGACGGGCCAGGACGATTCCGTCGATGGGTGCGATGATCTTGGTGCGCCCGAGCTTCCAGCGCGCCGTCGACGCGGCCGTGGAAGTGAGGGAGGCGTTGGCCTTGGCGCTGAGCACGGAGGCCTGCGCCCGCGCGTCGGCTGCGCGGGCCGTCTCCAGATCCTTCTTCGCAATCAGGCCGAGCTTCGCCTGCTCCTCCGCACGCTCGCGCGCGAGGTGCGCTTCGAGAGCGGTGGCCTCGGCCTGCGCGATCGAGGCTCTCGACGCCGCGTACTGGGCGCTGGTCTGGGCGACCTCCGAGGACAGCTGCATCGGGTCGATCTCGGCGAGCACCTGGCCTTTGGTGACGCGCGCGTTTTCCTCGACCAGGACCTTCTGGATCTTTCCCGACACCTCGGAGCCGACCTCGACGGCCCCCACCGCCGAAAGCGTGCCGGTGGCCGAGATCGTCACCTCGAGACGTCCCTGCGTGACCTCTCCGGTCTCGTACTGCGTGAGCTTCGGCTTCATCGCGTTGCGCGAGGCCCACACGCCGCCGCCGATGGCGCCGACGGCGACGACCGAGATGAGCGCGATGGCCCAGCGCGGGAAGGGAGCGCGCCTGCCGGCTCCGATGCGCCTGGCGACGTCTTGGGGAGTGGGGACTCGCGGCGCGGCCGAGATACGCTCCGGGATTTCGTCTGTCATGAATACGCCTGCATCACTCTGGTTGCGGTGTGCGCCCCATTCGGTTTCGGGCCCCGAGGCTGGGGCGGGCTGGGGCAATCCATAGGCACAACTGACGCTGCAAGGACAGACGGCGGCGGGGCGATGTTAGAGCGTGCGACGCGTCCCGCGCCTCGGCGGGAGTCCGTGCACGAGTTGCTGGCGATGCGGCTGCGCGAACGCTTTCCGCGCGCGTTGGCCCCGGTGCGTAGCGGATCGGGTGCGTCTGGGGAAGGGGAAGGGGAGGGACGTCAGCCGGGCTGCCCGAGGATCTGGAGGAACTCTCGCGCCTCGACGAACTCGGGGTCTTCGGCCTGGGCCTTCTTCGCGAAGAACACGGCCTTGCGCTCGTCGCCCTGCTGATGGGCGATGTGGGCTTGCTTGAGGTAGGCCATCGGGCGGCTCATGGGCCCCGGGTTCTTCATGGTCGTGATGGCGCGCAGCGCCTTGAGCGCGACCTCGAAGTGGCCGAGCTCCATGGCGAGCTCCGACAGCTCCGAGGCGATCTCTCCGCTCTGCGGATAGCTGTCGAAGGCGGCATAGAGCCAGGAGAGCTCGTTTTCGCGATCTCCGAGGGCGGCGACGCGGGCCATGCGGTGTTGCAGGGCGGCGAGCTCGCGGCTGCGCTTGCCGCCATGACGGTTGATCGCGGCATCCAGCATCTGGGCTGCTTCGTCGACGAGCCCGGCGGCGGTGTACGAGTCCGCGAGCATCAGCGTGGTGTCGTGGTCATTGGGGCGCAGCTCGAGGGCCTCGGAAAGCGGGCCGATCGCGGCGTTGGGCTGCTTCATGTCGAGCAGTCGGATTCGCCCCGCGTCTCGCTGCAGCTCGAACTTCTGGTTGTCGTCCGACGCGTACTTGGCGTCGATGAGCAGGAGGTTGGCGAGCTCGCGGTGGGCGGCGGTCTGCTCGTAGAGCTTGCGCAGCCGCGCGCGGACGTTGGTGCTGCCCGGGTCCGCCTGGTAGACGCGCTCGAGTCCTTCGCGCGCTTCCTCGGGGCGGCCCGCCTTGTCGCAGGCGTCGGCGAGCTGAAGAGCGGCCTTGATCTGCTCGGGGCCTTCGGCCATTTCGAGCAGCTGACGGTAGTGGTCGGCCACGGCGTCCCAGTTGCCGGCGCTGACGTCGAGGGCGAGCAACGCCTGGCGCGGCTCGCGGTCCTCCGGAACACGCGCGACCCAGTCGGCCAGCACCGCGCGCGCGTCTTCCGGGCTGCCCAGGCGCGTGAGAATTTCCGGAAGCCGCAACGTCGCCTTGCGTTCCGAGTCGAAGTCGGACCGCCGTGCGGCGTCTGCTCGCGCATGCTCCAGAGCCTCGCGCAGCTCCGGCAGCGCACCCTCCCCGCCAAGCGCCAGCGCCCGGTCGAGGTCGGCAACCGCCGAGTCGAACTCTCCGCACGACGTCCACAGCCGCGCACGCAGGCGGAGCAGCTCGATGACGTCGGCCGTGGCGCTCTCCGGGGTCGCGTCGATCGCTTCGGTAGCAGCGGAGACCGCGTCGCGCTGCTGGCCTGACGCTGCCAGGGCGTTGCAGAGGGCGTCGAGCAGCGAACGGTTCGTAGGACGAAGCGAATGGGCCTTGGTGAGCGGGGACACGGCTGCGGCGGAATCGCCGAGCTTGTCCCGCAGGATGGCCGCGGCCTGCAGCAGCTGATCCATGCCGCCGCCGGGCTGCTCCTCGGCCTCGCGCTCGAGACGCTCCGCGAAGCGCGCGAGCTCGCGGCGCACCTCGGTGTGCTTCGGATCGAGCTCGAACGCGCGGTTGATTGCACGCTCGATGCCCGCGTTGTCGCCGAGCGTTCCGCGGAGCTTGGCGAGCTCCAGCGCCCGAGAGACCGCGTCGGGCCCGGACTCGTGCTGGAGCAACCGCTCCGAAAGGTCCGCGCGCTCGGCGTTGTCCTCAGGGTCACGCAGCAGGGCGAGCAGCGCGCGAAGCACCACGGCGTTGTCCGGCACCCACTGGAGCACCGACCGGTAGGTGTCCGCGGCTTCCGGGCGCCTGGCGTCGGCAAGCAGCCCACCCAGACGCGTGGAAAGCGCCACTCCGGCCTCCGCGTCGTTCCGATCCCGCGCTGTCTCCAGCTGCCGCCACAGAATCGTCACGAGCTCGTCGCGCTCCCCCGTCTGCTCGAGCAGGTCGCACAGCTGCGCGGCAGCCCCCGCGTGATCGGGCTCCTCCTCGAGGATCTTGCGCAGCGCCGCGATCGCCTCCTCGGTCTTCCCGCCGGATCCGAGCAGCAGTCGGACGCGCTCGAGCCGCAGCGTCGCGCGCTCCGACGGATCGAACACGGCCTCCGCCGCGCTGTCGAGCAGGCGCACCAGCCGAGGCTCGTCGCCCAGCCTTCGCACTACGTCGAGCAACGGCTTCCACAGATCGCTGTCGGTGACGTCACCCTCGAGCAGCCGCTCGTAGGTCGAGGCGGCGAGCTCGAGATCATTGGCAGGACCGGCGGCGAGACGGGCAATCTCGAGTCGCAGCTCGTGGGCCTCGGTCTTGTCGGCGACGTCGGCGGCGCGCGTCATCCAGTCCAGCGACGTCGCAGCGTCGCCCGCGTCGCGGTTCCACTCCGCGAGCCGACGCATCGCCCAGAGCGAAGGCGCCAGGGAGCCCGAGGCCTCCGCGATCTCCACCGCGCGCTGCAGCAGGTTCAGGAAGTCGTTGGTGGACTCGAGCTTCTGCGCGAGCGACGCCGCCTCTTGAAGCAGCTTCTGATCGGCGCGCGCCGTGAACGCGATCCGCACCAGCGCGTCGAGCAGCACATCCTCGCGCTCCGACGCCCGCGCGATCTTCTCGAACAACGCCAGCGCCTCGGCGTTGTGCGGCTCGATCGCGAGCCCCTTGCGCAGTATCTCCGCCGCGCGGTCGTGCTGCGGAGAGCTCTCGGCCACGTCGGTCAGGGTCAGCAGCCCCGCAGCCAGGTTCTTGTTCGAGAACTCCAGATCGCTCAGCGTGAACAGCGCCTCGATCCGATCCTCCGGATCGAGCGCGTCCCGCCCCGCGTCGACCAGACGCCTCAGCGCCTCGAGCTGCGCAGACCGGTCCTTGCGCGCCGCTGCGATGCGGGCGAGCGCCTTCCACACCGAAACGAGCTGCTCGCCCGTGTCCTCGGCGCGCTTGTAGACCGACGCGGCCCTGTCGAGCTGACGCAGGTCCTGCTCGTAGACGGCCCCCAGGCGCAGCAGCAGCCCGGCAGCGACGGCGGAGTCCTCGCGAGCGAGCGCCTGCTCGGCGAGGGTCTCGAGGTGATCGGCGTAGCGCTGCGTGAGCTTCGAACGCAACGCCAGCGACCGCGCGCTCTCGTGCAGCTCCGCAGAGAGCGGCTGATCGCTGATGGCCCGAAGCCAGGTGTCCAGGGCGTCGGCCGCGCGCCCGAGACGCACGTAGGCGGTTGCCATCTCCACGAGGATTTCACCGCGCACGCGCGGATCCTCGCTCGCCTTGTAGCGCAGCTCCAACGCACGCAGCAGCAGGTTGGTCTCGCCGGAGTCGCGCAGGGACCGCTCGAACGCCTTGGCCTCTCCTTCGTCGCGCGACGCGACGTCGAACGCGCTCTCCAGGTTCTCGGCTGCTCGCTCGGTGGCACCGAGCCTGGCGGCGACGCGGTGGAGGTTGAGGAGGGTCAAGGCGATGCCGACGGGGCGATCGGCTGCAGGGCCGCGGTGGCGTCGGAGCAGCAGCAGCAACGCCTGGTACGCGCGCTCGGCGCGGTCGAACTGTCCGGCCTGCTGGTACAGGTCGCCGAGCATGCGCTGGACGGCGAGGTTGCCCATGTCCATGCTCGATGCGCTCTCGAGCTGCTGGATCGCTTCGGCGCGATTGCCCTGGGCTTCGAGGATCTCCGCGAGCAGCAGGTGCAGCGTGGCCCGCTCGGGCGGACGGCGACGTCCGTAGTCGGCGATGAGCTCCTCGGCCATCGTGCGCGCCTCCGCCACCCTGCCGGCAGCGCGCAGCGCGTCGGCCAGCGCAATCCGCATCGAGCGGTCCTCGGGCGCGAGCTCCACCGCCTGCTCCAGCACCGGCACCGCGCGATCCGGTGTGCGCAGCTTGTGGCGCAGCACGTCGGCCGCCTCCCGCAGGAACTCCAGCCGCTCCCCAGGTGTGGCGAGCGACGCAGCCCCCTGCAGCGATTCAGCAAGCGCTTCCCAGTTGCCCGCCGTCCGATGCAGCTCGGCCTCGAGAACTCGCAGATCGAGCGACGCAGGATCCTCCTCGATGCCGTGCTCGAGTCGCGCGAGCGCCTCGTCGTGGCGTCCGCCCTGCATGTGCGCTCGCACCAGACGCACCGTCGCGTCGGTGCGATGCCCCGGCTGCGTCAGATCGAGACGCTGCTCGAGCCAGCGCACCGCGGTGCCGTGATCGCCGAGACGCCCGTGGATCCGCGCGAGCGCATCGAGGGACTCCGACGTGGGTGAGACGGCCACGACGCGCTCGTGGCACTGCACCGAGCGGGGGAGGTCGTGCAGCCGCTCCTCGTAGACGACCGCCGCGCGGCTCCAGAGCACGGCAGCCTGGGGCTTGCGCCCGAGCCCCTCGATCTTCTCGGCCTGCTCCCGGAGCACCTCGGCCATGTCGTCGTAGCGCAGCCCGTCTTCCAGCACCTCCACCAACGCCTCGATCGACAGCTGATGCCCCGGTACCTCCTGCAGGTTCTCGCGCAGCGTGGCGACGCGCTCGTCCTCCTCCTCCAGGATGCCGAGCAGCTCGGCGATGCCGAGCCGGAGCTCGACGCGACGCTCCGCCGACTGAGCGAGGGACAGCTCGTGCTTGCGGAGCTCCAGCAGATCGCGGCTGGCACCGCGTGCCTCGTACAGCGCGGCCAGCGCCTCGATTGCCCGCGCATCGTCCGCCTGATCCTCGATGAGCCGCGCGTACAGCTTGATCGCGCGCATCGGATCCGCGAGCGAACCCGCCGCAAGCTCCGCCGCTCGGTGCAGCAGCGCCCGCCCCTTGTCCGCGCTCAGCTTCGGCTGACACCCCGCCACCTTGCCGTCGAACGTCCCGGCCAGCAGCTTGTCCAGCACCGCCGCTTCCCACGTCGCGGCGTCCAACACCACCAGCGACGCAAGATGATCGATCGCGTCGTCCGTTCGATCATGCTCCACCAGCCGACGCGCGATCTCCGCGTGGATCGCCACGCGCTCCCCGGGCTCCGCGAAGTCCAACGCGTTGCGCAGCGCGCGCACCAGATCCAGCCAACGGTTCGTCGCGTCGTAGTAGCTGCGCAGCAATCCCAGCGCCTTGCGACGCACCCCCGCATCCGTCGTCGTCGAGCCGAGGATCTTCTCCAGCAGCCCGCACGCCGACGGCGCCGCCTGCGGATCCGCAAGCAGCGTCTCGATCGTCGCAAGCGCACCGTTCGGATCCTTCAGATCCTGCAGCCAGCAGATCGCGATCTGCTCGCGCACCGCGATCGCCTCCACCGGCGAAAGCACCTCGACGCGCGCCGTCCAGAAGTCGATGAGATCGCGGAAGCGCTTCTGCTGCTTGAGAAGACGCTCGAGGGACGAAGCGACCTGGGAGTCCGACGGGTTGACCTCGAAGAGCTGCTCGAGATACCGCAACGCGCGCTCGGTCTGCCCCGCGCAGTCCTTGGCCAGGTGCGCGGCTTCCTCGAGCAGCACCAGGCGACGCTGCTGCGACCGCGTCGAGTCGATCGCCCGATCATAGAACCCCAGCAGCTCGTCCCACCGGGCCAGCACTGTCAGGTGCAGCGAGATACGGTCGAACGCCCAGTCCAACGTGGGATCGGCCTCCAGCACCCTGCGCAGGATCTCGATGACGGCGTCCAGATCCTCGAGCCACTCGTCGTGGAATCCCACCGCGCGCTGGCCCAGCTCCACCACCAGCGCGGCCGGGAGCTCCGGACGCGCCAGCACGCTGCGATACAGATCGGCCACCTCTTCGGCCCGCTGCGTCACCCGGGCCATCTCCTCCACCGCGTCCCAGGCTGCCGCCTTCTCCGGCGCAGCGCTCGCTGCACTCAACGCCGTGGCAAGGGCGTCCCTGCCGCCAGCCATCGTCACTTCGTCATCGTCGCGCGCCACCGTGATGCGCACGTTCCCATCTCCGGAGCCTGTCTTGATGGTCATGTGGATAGCGCGCGAGTCTATCCCAACTCGGTCGGTCGCGTCCCGCAACCGACATCCGATCCAAGGGTTTTTCCAGAGCCCCGGGGCGAGTCAGGTGTGCAGTGCCCGCACCTCCCCAGCCCCCCGACCTCCCCTCACTCCCCGACACCCGTGAACGTGTCGAGCGCCGCTCGCACCGCATGCGCCGAGATCGACTGCGTGAACACCAGGATCTTGCCAGGGAATCCCTCCTCCGCCGCCCCCTCGCTCACGCGCAGCCGCCGACTCACCGCCAGCAGCACCTTGTGCCCGAATCCCGCCTCCAGCAGCTCGAGCCGCTTGAACACCGCCTCCCGGCTCCAGTACCCGAACACCTCCAAGTACACCCGCTGCCCCGTCGCCCCATGCTCGAACACCAGATCCGGCACGAACACCCCTCGCCCCTTCAGGTGGAACACCCGCGCCTCCTGCCGCACCTCCCATCCCGTGTCCAATCGGCCGAATCCTCGAACCAGCGCCTCAACCTCCTCCGGTTCCGATGGCGCGCTGCGCGTCGATACCAACCCCTCCCCGTCCGAGAGCTCGAACTGCAGCCTCTGCCGATCCCTCCCCCACAGCACCTCCGCCCGCAGCTTCCACCCGTCCCCGGCTACCAGCGTCGGAAGAAACATCGCCAGCTGTACCCCGTAGCGCTGCGTCGCCTCGAACAGGCTCATCGGCCCGTCAAGCTCCACCACCCATCCCCCTCCTTCTCGCTCCCGCACCGTGTGCATCAGTCGGCAGAACTTGATCATCCGGAACACGTCGCGCAGCCGCGGCCCCGACGCAGGCTCCAGCTCGATGCACACGTGCACCGCGCGCAGCAACACCCCCTGCGCCAACGCCAGGTCGTAGCGCTGCAGCAGCGACGTCGCCGACGTCTTCTTCCAACCCCGAATCACCTGCGCCCCAGGCAGGTCCTCGAACAACGACCGCTCCACCTCTTCCGCGCTGCGCCCCAGACGCGCCGCGCACGCCGCCACCACCCCTTCCCGATCGAAGTCGTCCCGGATGCCCAGCCCCCGTCGCTGTGCTGCCGCCGCCCGGAACACCTCCTCACGAACCGATTCCGCACTCGAGCCGACCGACGCGTCGATCTCGCATCCGTCCTCCAGGAGCTTCACCAGCCCGTCCGCCCGTACCTTGTCCCCCGCGTCCGCGATGACCGCCTCCACCGCTTCACCCAGCTGCGATCTCGTCATCCCTTCGCAACGCGAGAACACGTCGATCAGCGCCTCGGCGATCGGCTCCCACACGGCTGCCTGCCTGCCCTTCAGCCACAGCGGGACGATGCGCCCCTGCCGACGTCGCACCTTCACCAAGTCGGTGGTCAGCACGCGGCTGCTCCCCCGCCCCGTCGAAGAGGCTCAGCGATACGCGCCATGTTCCCTCCTGCGACGGCTTACCCACTCCTCGGAGGTGGACGCGGAGACGACCTCGTAGAGCACGGCTCGCTTGCCCTCGGCGTGACGCAGGATGCGTCCCAGCCTCTGCACGTGCTCACGCACCGACCCGCTCCCCGACAGCACCACAGCGACGTTCGCCTCCGGCACGTCCACGCCCTCGTTCAGTACCTTCGAGGTCACCACCGCGCCGTACGTCCCATCGCGCAGCCCCGCAAGGATCGCGCTGCGCTCCTTGGGTCGCGTGTGGTGCGTGATGATCGGCACCAGGAAACGCCGCGCGATCTGGTAGGCTGTCGCGTTGTCCTGCGTGAACACGATCGTTCGCTCCGCCCTGTGCTGGTGAAGCAACCTCCCGAGCAAATCCATCTTGGCCGAGGCCGCCAGCGCAAGCTCCTTGTGACGTCGCCACGCCCGGAAGGCCCGTCGCCCGTCCGGGCTCCGCGCAGCCTCCATCACGAACCTCGACCACCCGCGCGGATCCGAGAAGTCGATCCGTCGGCTCCGCACGAACGCCAGGTATAGCTGACGCTCGCGGTCGTACTCCTCGCGCTCGGCTTCGGTCAGCTCCACCCGCAACGACCTCACGTCGTAGTCCGCCAGGTAGCTCCCCGACAGCTCCGTGATCTCCTTGCGATATGCTACCGGCCCCACCAGACGCCCCAGCAGCGCGTCGCGACCGTCTGCCCGCTCCGGCGTCGCAGTCAACCCCAGCCGGTACGGCGCAATGCACGCACGCGCGGCAAACGCGTATGACTCGCTCGGCAGGTGATGACACTCGTCGAAGACCACCAGACCGAATCGATTGCCGAGCCGCTCGGCGTGCAAGAACGCAGAGTCGTACGTCGCCACGCAAAGATCCCGGACCTCGTGATAGCCCCCTCCGACCACCCCCACCTCGCATCCAAACGCGCTCGACAGCACCCCCCACCACTGGCTCACCAGATCGAGCGTCGGCACCACCACCAGCGTGCTCCGCTGCGTGCGGTAGATCGCCAGCACCGCCACGTACGACTTGCCCGCGCCCGTCGGCAGCACCACCACCCCTCGCCTCTGCCCCGCGATCCACCCGTCGATCGCCTCGCGCTGATGCGGGAACGGTCGCTGCGACACCCGCAACGCAAGCGCGAGCTTCTCGAAGCGGCGCGCCCGGTCCTCCACGACAACCCCGCGGTCGCGCAGCCACTGCACCACCGGCGCGTAGTCCACGGCCTCGAACCGCAATGCCCCGTCGCGCGGATCGCTCCGCCCCTCGACGGGCATACCCTCCGGCACCGTCTCCAGACCGCGTAGCGCGATCGTGCCTTCCTGGTAGTCGAGACGTGCTGAAGGAGGGGCGATCATCGTGGGTGTGGGGAGAGGCGGCTTCCGGCCCGACGAGGGTAGCGCCGCCGGCATCGGGAGAGAACCGGCTTCGGTGCTACACTGGCGCACCCAGGAGGTTCCCATGTGCTGCCACAATCACGGACGTGACTGCCGCTGCTCGGACCGCTGTCGCTGCTCGGACCGCTGTCGCTGCTCGGACCGCTGTCGCTGCGCGTGCACCCGCACGGGCGAAGACGAGCCGCGGCACGGGTGCTGTCACCATCATGGCGGGGGCGGACACCACCACCACGACGAGAGATGGCACGATCACGAGGGCGGGGATTGCAGGCACCATCACCACGACGAGAGATGGCACGATCACGACGGAGGCGATTGCAGGCACCATCACCACGACGAGAGATGGCACGATCACCATGGCGGCGATCACCGGCACCACCACCACGAAGGATGCTGCTGCGGAGGAGCTGGCGATCATGGCCGTCGCGGGTTCGACGAGAAGCGGGTGATCGACTTGATCGTGGGGCTGGTGGCGGAACGCGTGGAGCGAGTTCTGCTGCGGATCCTGCAGGACCACGGCGTGACCGGGCCGGGAGCGGGGAGCGCGGCGGAACCCGGGACCGGGGGCGAGGGCGGTCCGACGGGCTGATGCCTGAGGTGAGCGGAGGCCGCGCCCAGTCGCGCGGCTCTCCCCATCCTGTCTCGCACGGGGCGTTCCACCGCTGGCCATCGGAAGGGGGTGGCTGTATCGTCACCTCCAACACATGACCGCTCCGCATCCGTTGCCCAACAAGAAGGACGTCGTGCTCGAGCTCCTCGAGAGCACCGACATCTTCGTCCATCTCGACCCTCGGCGAGAGCACGTCGTGGTCCCCCCCCACTTCAAGAAGCAGCCGCACCTGATCCTCCAGATCGGGTTGAACATGCCGGTCGCGATTCCCGACCTCGAAGTGACCGACGAGGGAATCTCCTGCACGCTGTCGTTCAATCGGTCGCCGGTTTGGTGCCGCTTGCCGTGGGAGTCCATCTACGCGGTGGTCTCGAACGACACTGATGCCCGGGGGATGGTCTGGCCCGACGACGTCCCGAGCGAGATTGCGTTCCGTTTCCTGAAGCAGGGCGAAGCCAAGCCTGCGCCGGCCCCGGCACCAGCCCTGGCGCCAGCCCCCGCGCCCGCTCCCGTCGCGGCGGTCCCGGATCGCGCATCGGGCACTGGCAAGCCGCGCAAGTCCAAGGGCAAGGGGCGCGCGAAGCCCCAGCCGGTCCCCGAAGCCGCTCCCGCTCCGATCGAGCCCGCGCCGCTCGGCGTAGCCGCGGATACCCGGAAGCCGAAGCGCGAGCTGCCCCCCTACCTTCGCGTCATCAAGTAGCCGAACATCGCGGTGCCGATGCGGACACCCGCGCGTGGTATCATCCCTGCCGAGGTGATCCATGCGTGCGATGCCCCGCTACAGTTGTCCGCTGCTCCTGTTGACCCTCGGAGGGGTTGGCCTCGGTGTTCAAGGCTGTGGCTCCGACGAGTCCACGTCGGGAGGCGGGGGGTATCAGAGCGACGCGGGCGCAGACGTGAGCGCGGAGGGGGCGATCGGCGACGCCGGCGCCGATTCGCTGCTCCAGATGGACCAGAGTCAAGGAGAGGTGAGCGAGGGGTGTCCCGGCGGGTGTCCGGAGGACCAGATCTGCTCGCACGGGACGTGCGTGACGCAGACCACCTGCAAGGACGACAACGACTGTTGGAATGACAGCTACTGCGTGGCCGGGACAGGGTGCGTGCCGTGGGGCACGCCGCCCGACAAGCTGAACGACCCGGCGTGCGTGTACGTGATCCCGCCGGGCAATTTCTCTCCTCGCACGCGCTGCGAGTTCAGCCAGGCCCCCGCCGGGGATCCCTTCCCGAACCACGTCGATGTCCAGGCCACGCCGACCGTGGTGAACTTCCACGCCAATCCCCTGGCCGGTCCCCCCAGCATCGTCGTCCCCTTCACCGACGCCAGCGTGCAGCCTTACACCGAAACGCAGGGCGTGATTCGGGTCCTGCGTGGCACCGACTGCACCCAGGAGGCGGTTCTGGGGGGTGTCGATCTCGACGGAGACAGCGCGATCGATTGGATTCGATCGCCGTCGACCCTCGCGATTGGGGATCTGGATCTCGACGGCGTCCCCGAGGTGGTCGCGTACGGCGCGGACAACACGACGTTGGCCTTCACGCTGAAGGGCGGTGTCTGGTCGCTTCTGTGGAAGGCCCGGAGCGCGCCGGGCGGCGCGGTGTTCGTCTCCGCCATCGGCGGAGGGTGGGCCGGTCCGTCGATTCACGATCTCGACGACGACGGCAAGCCGGAGGTGATCCGCGAGGGCTACGTGATTTCGAGCGAGGGTGTGCTGCTTTCGGGGCTTCCGCCGGGATATGCGACGTATTCGTCGGGGCTCCACGCCACGGTAGCGAACATTGACGCAGACCCGGCGGTGGAGCTCATGAACGGCGCGTTCATCTGGGAGTGGACCGCGGGGGCCTGGGTCGCGGAGCCCGCCTACGCGGGGGCCGCCCCGGGACACGTCGCCGTGGCGGACTTCGGCCCCTATGGCGCCAGCAAGGCCGACTCCCCGGAGCTCGCGATCGTCGCCTCCAACACCCTCACGATCCGGGATACCAACGGCACGGTGGTCTTCGGACCCGTGGCCCTGCCACCGGGAGGAGCGTCGAGCGCGGGGGGACCGCCGACGGTCGCCGACTACGACGGTGACGGGTTTGCGGAGGTCGGAGTCGCGGGGAGCGACTTCTACACGGTGTTCGACATCGATTGCAGCGCCACGCCGCGAAATGGCGGCAAGTGCGAGGCGGTGAATCGTTGCGATGACGAGCTCGGTCAGCCTGGGGCGTGCCCGGCGGGGATCCTGTGGTCGCGCAAGACGCAGGATCACTCCTCGAACATCACGGGCTCTTCGGTGTTCGACTTCGAGGCCGACGGTGCCGCCGAGGTGGTCTACGCCGACGAGTGCTTCGCACGCGTGTACAGCGGTCGGGACGGCGAGGTGATCTTCAGCCAGTACCACTCGTCGTGCACCTGGTACGAGAACCCCGTGGTGGCCGACGTCGACGGCAACTTCCGCGCGGACCTCGTGGTGCCGTCGAATCAGGCGTGCGCCGCTCAGGTCGCGTGTGTCTACGACCCCCTGAATCCGAAGAACTCCTCCCTCGACGCCAACAACGTGGACAAGGAGTTCGCGGGACTGCGGTGCAAGGAGCCCTCGGATTGCCTTTCGAATCAATGTGACCAGGGGTACTGCCGTTGCACGGCGGGGGCGCAGTGCTGCGCGCTAGCCGACGACGCGCAGTGCCAGGAGTTCGGATTCGTGTGCGCGCCGCCGCCTGCGGGAACCCCCGGGACGGGCAACACGTGTCGCGCCGCATTCCCCCACAAGGTCAGCGGAATCCGTGTCTACAGCGATGCCCAGGACAAGTGGGTCCGGTCGCGAACCATCTGGAGCCAGCACGCCTACGCCGTTACCCACATCGAGGAGAACGGTACCATCCCCAAGAGCAGTCTCTGGCAGAAGAACTGGGAGCAGCCCGGCCTCAACAACTTCCGACAGAACGTCCCAGGTACCCCCAACGGCCAGTCCACCTCCGACCCGACCGTCGGTGCCTCCGACTTCTCCCCGTGCACCGGCGGCGCGGCTCCCCTCTCCGTCCCCGTCTGCAATCGCGGCGCCGACGCCGTCGGCGTCGGGCTGACCGTCAGCTTCTTCGACGGAGCCACGCTGATCTGCGAGACGAAGACCACCAAGCCGCTGCAACCGGGCGAGTGCGAGTCGGTCACCTGCATCTGGGATAGTCCGCCGATGGGACAGGGGAATGCGAAGGACGTGACGGTGGAGGTCAATACGGGCGGGGCGGTGACCGAATGCAAGGACGGAAACAACAAGGCGGTGATCAAGGGCGTGTACTGCAAGCAGGTGAGCTGAGCGACGGGCCCGCGGTGGCCCTTCGTGCTGGCCTCGTGCTCGAATGCGCCGGCGCTCGACCTGCGGGCAGACACATCGCGAGATGCGACTTGACCGCGCCGAAGACCTTCCGCTATTCGATGAGACTGGCGCGCTGTAGACGGGTGCCGAGCAATGCGATGACAGAGCCTGTGCTGTCCGAGGATGCGGCGATTCCGGCGAAGACGCCGAGCCCCTCCGCCGCGCTTCCGACCGCTGCCCAGCGTCGCGGTCGAGGCATCGAGCGAGGCGCAGCGCCGTGACGCAGCGATGGACGCCCGGTCAGCTCATCGGAGAGCGATATCGCGTCGATCGCTTCCTCGCCGAGGGCGGCTCCGGCGAGGTATACGCCGCCCAGAATGTCTGGACCGGGCGTCTTGTGGCGGTCAAACGCCTGCTGCCCGGTCTGCATACCGATGCCACGATCGTGGAACGCTTCGTGACCGAAGGGCGAATCGGCGGACGCATCGAGCATCCCAACATCGTGCAGGTGCTCGACATGGGCCGCGAGCCAACCGACGAATCGCTCTTCATCGTGCAGGAGCTGCTTCGCGGCGAGTCGCTCCGGGCAGTCATCACGCACAGGTGCCAGCTCCGGATCGACGAAGCCATGGACCTGGCGATTCCCATCCTCGGAGCCCTCGTCGCCGTCCACCAGCAGGGCATCGTGCATCGCGACGTCAAACCCGAGAACATCTTCGTCCTCGAGGCGCCCTTCGGTCAGCGGATTCCCAAGTTGCTCGACTTCGGAATCGCCAAGGTCAGCCAGGAACACACCATCACGCAGGAAGGAAGCGTGATGGGTACCCTCGGGTACATGCCCCCCGAGCAGCTCGAAGGCAGCGGCGAAGTCGATCGCAGGGCCGATGTCTGGGCCGTCGGCATCGTCCTGTACGAGATGCTCGCCGGCGCCCACCCCTTCTTCGCCGACACCTACGTCGCCGCGATGCACAAGATCCTCTATCGCGAGGCTCGCCCGCTCCACGACGTCGTGCCCCATTGCCCCAGGGGCGTGTCGGATATCGTCCACCGCACCCTGCGCAAGAATCGCCAGGATCGTCCCGACTCCATGCTCTCCCTCCTCGAGGAGATCCTGCGCTGGTCTCGCGAGGAGCCCGACGAGTTCCTGCGATCGCTGGTGAGCCGTCACCGTATGTCGATCCCGTCGCTGCTCGAGCAGCGGCTGCTGGGCGGAGAAGACGGAGGCCCGGGAGCCTCGCGCGCGCATGGCTCCACCAACCGATGGCAGGCGATGCCGCTGTCGATTCACACCTCGCGCCGGTTCCAGATCCCGTCGGTTCGGCCGGAGACGGCGGCGGAGTTCGACGTCGATTTCGACCTCGAGTCCCTGCTCACTCCGATTCCAGAGGAGGTCGATGACGACTCGCTCGTGGCCACGGGTCGGCAAGCGCGGTTCGATCCGGCGGTGCAGGGCGCGGCCCCCGCGGGAAGGGAGGCAGGCCGGATGAGCGCCTCGCGCGATGCGGCCGCTCGGGCCCCGACGCTTCTGGGGCAGCCGGCTGCGCCGCAAGCGCCCCTGGAGCGAGCGGGGATCGCAGGCGTCGATGCGCCGGACGACGAAGAAGAGGGGGGCGCGAGCTCGAGGATCAACCGCCTTGATTCCTACGCGACCTCGGCCGCGGAGGCACTGGCCCGCAACGACTTCGTGGCTGCGTGCGGCGCCGCCAACCTCGTGGCATCCACGGTGGGCAAGAACGCAGAGACTCGCGCCGCCATGCGCCTGCTGCAGGCCCGTGCGTATTTCTGGCTGGGGGACGCCACCTCCCACGAAGCCCACGCCTTCGCGGCCTTCAGGCTCGCGACCGCCGGTTCGGCGCTGCGGCTGCAGGCCGCGGCCGAGCTGGCCAGCGCAACCAGCACCCTGGGAATCCTCGATACTCTGTTGGAGCTCGTCGACGAGATCGTGCAGGCGAACGTCTCCGATCCCGTGCTCCCGGACTACCTGATTGCCTGTTGCCGTCTCGGCATCGCCCTGCAGCGCGCCGGCTGGCCCGAACACGTCGAGCGCGTGCTCGGCAGGGTGCAGGCCGATCTGGTGTCATGGTCCGAGGCGAACGCCGAGGTGCGCGCGTGGACGCTGCTGCTGCGCGCGGAGCTTGCGGACCATGCGGGAGACCCGGCCCGAAGCCTCGACCTCACACGCGAGGCCAGGCTCGCTTTCATGGAGTGCGGAGATCGCCGATGGGCGTGCGTGTGCCGCGGCAACGCCGGCTCCGCCACCCTTGCTCTGGGTGGATACGAGGAGGCGCGCGCAGAGCTGGGTCTGGCCATCCACGAAGCGACCTCGTCGAACCTCGCGCAGTCCGCGATCATGCAGCTCAATCTCGGCCTGGCCGAGGCCCGAGACGGCGAGCTCCGCTCCGCGGTCGGCAACCTGCGGTCATCGCTGCAGTCGCTCTCGGATTCCACCGACTGGCGCGTGCTGTCCGCCGGACACCGCTATCTCGCCGAGGCGCTGGCGCTGAGCGGACGCACGGAAGAAGCGGAGATGGAAGCCAGGATGGCGATCGACCTGGCCGAGCCATCCCCGGCGCTTCGTGCGCAGGCGCTGTCCATTCTGGCCCTGGTGCTGCTCGCCACGCCCCGGATCATGGAGGCGTTCATGTCGGCCTCGCAAGCGATGGAGATGCTCGTGTCTCTCGGCGGCGTGGCTGAAGACGAAGCCCGGATCCGGCTGGTGTACGCGATGTCTCTCGATGCGATGGGGCACGCGCGCAGCGCCCGCGATGCCTACGACGGTGCGCGCCGGAGGCTCCTGGCCCGCGCGAATCGGATCAGCGACCCGTCCTGGCGCGAGAGCTTCCTGCAGCGTGTGCCCGATCACCAGCGCACGCTCGCCCTCGCCGCCGCACGATGCGTCGATGAGTAGCGCTGGCCCCGCTGGGAGCGGACGCTCACTGGGGCAATGCACCAATCAGAACTCGCACTGCTGCGACACCGTCGAGCACTGCGACCCGGGAGCGACGAAGACGCAGATGTTGCCGAAGAAATTCGTGCACGGCGGGCCGCACGCCCACACCGAGTGCGTGTAGCACATCTGATCCGCAGGACAGTCCGCGTCCGTCACGCATCGGCAGGCGAAGTCGTCGACGATCTGATTGCCGTTGTCATCGGCATCGTTGCAGCACTCCGCCTTGTAGTACTCGCTCGCGTTGCAGTCCGAATCCTTGCAGTCCACCTCACCGTCGCAGTCGTCGTCGAGCCCGTTCGTGCACGCGCTCGCCCCGAACTCCGGTCCCGGCGCCTTCCCCGCATTGCAGCCAAGACACCCGCCTACGGTCGCGCAATCAACGTCCGCGCAGTCCACGTAGTGGTCCCCGTCGTCGTCGATTCCGTTGTCGCACAGCTCCTTCGGCTCCTGGTTGAACGTCACGTTGAGCGTGAATGGCCCCTCGTTCGCCCCGCCATTCGGATCCACCGTGAACCCGTCCACGAACACGTAGTACGTCCCCGGATACAGGATGGAGAAGTCAACCTTCGCCGCCCACGCTCCCCCGGAGTCGTCGTCGCACGCCAGCTCCGCGCCGCTCTCGCATGACCCCGCTCGCACGTACAGCGCAGCGTCGAAGCTCGTCCCCACCGTGTCGAGCAGCACTTGCGTCGGCTTGCCCAGCACGAAGTAGAACACCGCTTCCCCGGCATCCCCTCCGCAACTCCCCTTGTAGTCGCTCTTCGTCCCCGTCGTGTCTCCCGTGTACGACCCGCTCCCCGTGATCAGCTTCGCCGTCAGGCAGTTGCCCTGCTGCGCCACACACACCGGATTCGTCTTGCAGTCCGTGTCGTCGCAGTCCGTCTTGCCGTCCTTGTCGTCGTCCAGCGAGTTGTTGCACACCTCGGGCACCGGCGCGCACGCCGGCTCGAACTTGCACCCCGTGTCCGCACAGTCGATGAACCCGTTGCAGTCGTCGTCCTTGCCGTTCGCGCAGTCCTCCGGCACGCAGTTGCCGCACGACGGATCATAGAAGCATCCCGGATCGGCGCAGTCCGCAAGGCCGTTGCAGTCGTCGTCCTGTCCGTTGACGCACACCTCGGGAACCCCCGGCGGAATGCACGAGCACGACGGCGAGCTGGCGCACTGCGGATCCACGCAGTCGATCAGCAGATCACAGTCGTCGTCCACGCCGTTGGAGCAATTCTCGGTCTGGCTCGCGCAAATGCACTCCTTCGTCGACGAGCAGTCGTTGTCCTGGCAGTCCAGCTTGCCGTCGCAGTCGTCGTCCTTGCCGTTCTGACAACCGCTCTTCTCCGAATCCAGACACCCGCACGCAGGCGTCCCCACGCAGTCCGGATCGTTGCAGTCCACCGTCGTGTCGCAGTCGTCGTCCTTGCCGTTCCCGCAGTCCTCACCCCCTGGCGACGGCTTGCAGCCGCAGCCTGGGACTCCCACGCACTCGATATCGTTGCAGTCCGACAGCCCGTTGCAGTCGTTGTCCGCCCCGTCGAAGCAGTCCTCGATCATCGCGGGGTTCACCTGCGGATTCAGGTCGTTGCAGTCCGGTCCGCCGCACTCCGCAGCCACGAACGTGTCGTTGTCCAGATCCCGCAGCTTGTTCGTGCACACCCCGCCCTTGCACACGTCCTGAGTGCAGACGTTGTTGTCCTCACACTCGAGGTCCGTCGTACACGGCCCGCCGTCCTTCGCGTCGGGCACCACGTGGTCCCACGGCGCATCCTTGGCATCCGCCGCGTCCTTCGCATCCCAGGCGTCCGCGCCATCCGGCGCGTCCGGCGCCCATTGATCCTTGCCCCCGTCGTGCGCCGCCCCCGCGCCGCCCCCAGTGGCCGGCAAATCCTCGTAGTCCAGCACACCGAGCTGCGAGCGTCCGCAGCCGGCGATGGCCGCCGCAAGGAACAGCGCGCTTCCGCTGCACCGCAAGGCCCAAGTGGAGGCTCGTCTCATCGTCGTTCTCCGCCGCGCAGGATACCCGCCGCCGTCCCCTGCGGCAAGGCGCCGATCCCGCTCCCCATCGTGACGCCGCCTGCTACCATGCCGCCAATCGAGGCGACCCATGACCGCTACCGCTCCGCGCATCGTGCTCACCTTCGATTCGCTCGAGTCGCTGCAGCGCGAGTTCGACAAGAACCTGCGCACCGGCGGCGCCTTCGCCGCAGGCGCTTCGCCCCTGCCCGAACGCTCTGCGTGCCTCCTGGTCCTCATCCACCCGCAGTCCCGCGATGAAGTCGCCCTCCCCGCCGAGGTCGTCTACGTCAAGCCCGACCACCCCGGCATGGGCGTCGGCGTGCACATCCAGGACTTCGGCCCCGCCCTGATCGAGCGCCTGCGCGCCTTCGTCCAGCCTGCTCCCCCGGCTCCGCCGCCCGAACCCTCGGCCCCCGAAGAACCCCACCGCCCCGCGTCCACCGCCATCATCGACAAGCTGCGCAACATCTCCGTCGCCGAGCAGCTCAAGGTCGCTCGCGAAGGAGGCCTGCCCCAGCGCGTCGCGCTCGAACGCCTCTACGGCAAGACCGTCTGGGAGCCCATCCTGCAGAACACTCGCGTCACTCCCCCGGAAGTCGCTCGCATCGCAAGGATGGGAATGGCCCCGGTGACCCTCATCGACTTCATCTGCGGCAACGCCGCCTGGCTCGCGTCCGGAGAGGTCCGCCGGGCCCTGCTGAGCAACCCGCGTCTCGGTGACGACAACCTCACCCGCGTTCTGCGCGCAATGCCGCGACACGAGCTCTCGGTGATTGCCAATCAGACATATTACGCACCCAAGGTGCGCAAGGCCGCCAAAGCCATCCTGCAGAGGTAGTCCGGAGAAGAGCGCGGGTCAGTTGAAGGTC
>JAKLDZ010000110.1 GCA_022703255.1 Myxococcota bacterium
CGCGACGACATCAAAACCATTATCACCGTGGACAAAGGCGATGAGAACTGGAAGGGGAGGGAAGGGTTTGTCCCTGCGGTCCCAGGAAGCGGTGACCCGTTGCGCGACAGCGTAGGTGAGGCCATCGGGAACGCGCAGCAGCCTCCCGACGTCGGCGGTGACGCCTGGCTGCGAGAGGTACTGATCCACGGTCTGTCCGTTGAAGATGGCGACGTTGTTTCGCTCCCCGGACACGCCGAAGCTGGTGGTGAAAGTTCGCACCGGGCGATAGTTGAGCGCACTCGACAGGGCGTCCTTCGTCAGACCGAAGTCGCGGGCGTTCTTGCGCACGTCGATGCCGTCGATGCCGAGTGACACCAGGGGGCCCAGGCCGATCTCGGGAAACAGGACCGAGGCGGCGTCGAGGCGCTCGAGGCGCTGCGAGACGGGCAGCGTGTCGAGGTTGGTGCGGACCGCGGGGTCGAGGATGAACATGTTCGGCAGGTAGCCGAGACGCACGCGGAAGGTGAGCTGGATGGCCTTGCCGGCGATGTTGCGGTGACCGTATTCGAACTGGACGCGGAAGCCTTCGCCGGTGGAGAAGCCGGGGCGGATGTCGAGGTACTGGGGGAGCCGCTCGGTGACGCGGACCACGACGACCTTGCGTCGAGCGGGGACGTAGGGGTCTTGAAGGGAGACGGTGACGGTGGAGAAGGCGCCGAGGGTGGCGATGCGTTCCTCGGACTTGCGGACGAGGCTGTGGCGATAGGGGCGTCCGGAGGCGAGGGCGACGCGTCCGAGGATGAGGGACCGGCTGGTGCGTTCGGCACCTTCGACGACGATGCGATCGACGATGACCTGTTCGCTCTCGATGATGCTGAAGCGTGCGCGTGCGCGGGTGTGATCGGGGGACAGGTCGAGGGAAGCGCGGACGTCGGCGAAGGCGAATCCCTGCTCGTGGTACGCGTCGAGGATGCGCCGGCGGGCCTGCTCGAGCTCGAGGTTGGAGGCGGGGGCGCCGAGGGGGAGGTCGGCGCTGGCAGCGAGGTCCTTCTCGAGGAGCTGGTCGTTGCCTTCGAAGGCGACGTCGTAGAGGGTAGCGCGGGGGCCGAGCTTGACGGGGATGCGCAGGGACAGGTCGGGGGAGCAGCGCACGCCGCGGGATCGGCTCGGCTGGCAGTGCAGTGCGGGGTCGGGATCGGGTTCCTCGTCGGGGATGCCGCGCGCGTCGAGCTTGCACGCCTGCTGGGGGAGCGAGGGCAAGGGGACGGGGATGCAACGGTCCGGAGGGGAGGCTGCGTGGCAGCGTTGTCGGACGACGAGCACGGGGCCCACGAGAGCGGAGAGGTAGCCTTCGCTGCGGTAGAGGTCCTGGACGTGCTTGGCGGCTTTCTCGTAGGTGGCTGCGGCGTAGACGCGGGTAGGTTCGCTGCGCAGGGGCGCTGGGCGGGTGCCGGTTCGTTCCGTCGGGCCGTTGAGCTGGTCGACGGTGGCCGGGTCGACGGCGCCGAGCAGGCCGTCGCCGGGGAGCTCCTCTTCGAGGAAGGAGTCGATTTCCGCCTCGATTTGTCGGGGAGTACGTTGACCGGTGAGGCAGGGGAAGTCGCGTCGGACAACGCGGACGAGCTGACCTTCGCGAACCTTGAGCACGAGGTCGTTGACGGGATCGGACGCGGCGCCGCGTTCCTCGAACTCGACTTCGGCGTCGAGGAAGCCGACGGAGCGGTAGAACGCCTGGACTTTTGCGGCGAGGTGAGGGGGGCTGCGATCGGTCTCACGGTCGTACTCGACGACATCGGCGAGCCGGTCGGCGTCGAAGGAGCGGAGGCCTTCGAACCGGAGGCGGAGCATGGGGCCTGGGGTGACGTAGACGTAGAGGAAGTGCTTTCCGGCGGAAGCGGTGACGAGGTGCTGCACCTTCGCGCGGGAGTATCCGCGGGAACGGAGCACCTCGGCGATGCGTCGGTCCGCCTCTTCGAGGCGGGTCTCGTCGGCATGCTCGCCGAGGCCGACGGGGTAGGCCTGGACGACCTCGGACAGGTGGACAGCGGAGTCGGGGAGGACGAGGCGGCGATTGGCGATGACGGCTGGGGGACCGGGATGGACCTCGAGGAGGAGAGCGGTCTGCCGCGGGTCGTCGGTGTCGCGGGTTTCGATGCGCACGGTAGCGGAGGGGAAGGCGCGCTTGACGTGATAGGAGCGCACGAACCGCGCGACGGCTTCGAGGCGTTGCTCGGTGAGCTCACCGCCGACTTCGAGCTGGGCCTCGCGCCAGATTTCGCTTTCGTCGAAGGGGGAGCCGACGAGCTTGCGGGAAGCGACGACGCGTCGGGGGGTGAGCACGAGGCGCAGGACGACGCCGTTGCCCTCGGGGAGGACGACGACGGAGGCCTCGGCGAAGTGGGAGGAAGCGAGGACCTCGCGCAGGGCGCGGCGGGCGGCGGCGGCGGAGAAGGGCTCCTGGGGGCGGACGGAGCGGACCTCGGCGTGGGAGTGGAAGCGCGAGCCGGACTGGGCGACTTCGACGCGGAGGATGGGGTGACCGATGAAGCGGGCGAGATCCGAGGCAGGTTCGATGCGGGAGAGGGCGGCCTGGTCCTGAGCGGTTTGCGCGAGGGCGGAGCGAGCGTGGAAGGCGACGGGGCCGAGGAGGAGTCCCCACACGATCGCGAGGCGAATCGTAGAAAGGACGGGGGCCCGCATGGGGGAGCGACTCTACCACGGGACGGGGTGGCGATGTCTTCGGCGGACTGCGGGGGATCAGGCGGCGAGGAGGGCCTCGAGGCCGCTGACGAGGCGGGCTTCGACGGCGCGACGAACGGGGCGCAGGGTCAGAGGGAGGTGGACTTCGACGCGGACGTCGCGATCGGAGAGGTGGACGGAGCCGCGGGCGCCTGCAGCGAGGCCCGGAGGAGGGAGGACCTCGAGGGTCCAGGCGCACCAGTGCCAGGCGACGTGGTGGCGTTGCTCCGCATCGCGAGCGATGCGCTCGATTCTTCCCTTGAGCTCATCGAGGGGGAGGCTGTGAAGACGGCGGACGAGGATGGAACCCACTTCGAGTGAGGATGGCGCAACACCGAGGGGGAGCCCGTGGAGGGATCGAGGAGCGTTGATGCAGCGAGCGTGGATCGTCTACTCGAACTCGATGCGGAAGCGCATGTCGGCGCCGAGGTTGCCGACCGCGGAGGAGGAGACGCTGTTGACGTTGTCGTAGGAGCCGAGCACGGAGGTTCTGGGGGTGAGCTGCCACTCGACGTTGGAGCGGACCTCGCGGTTCTCGGCGAGGCCGCTGGTGACGTTGGCGCGGACGCGTTCGGTGATTCGTTTTCCGACGGTGACGGTAGGCTCGGTGCGGCCGGTGCGCGAGGAGTAGGCGGTGCCGAGGCGGAAGTCGTCGATGACGGGGATGGCGCCGCGGACTGCGCTATCGGCGCCGGTGAGGGTGGAGAGGGCTTCGATGGCGGCGGTGCCGCCGATATTGGAGGCCTGCATCTGGTCGAGCTCGGCGCGAGTGACGCCGAAGGTGAGCAGCAGGACGATGTCCTCCTGGGACAGGCCGGGCTCGCTGGTGAGGTCGAGGCGGAGGTTCTCGGCATCGCCGTGGGCGCGCATCTGGATGCGCCACTGGCCGCCGGTGCGTCCGACGGCGCCCGCGGTGCCTGCCCCGGAGACGGCGCCTCCACCTGCAGCACCGGTCTGCCCTTGCGCCTGGGAGTAGCGTCGATACTCGGTGACCGCTGTGACATCGACGACGGGAGCGATACGGGTTGGATCGTCGAAGCGCACCGAGCCGTTGCGGATTTCGAACTCGCTCTGGCGCAAGCGCAAGCGGCCGCCGGGCTTGACGCGCACGCCGCCGCGCAGGCCCATGCGTTGGTTGGTACCGGAGAGGGTGAGGGCGCCGGAGTCGATGAGCAGCTGCATGTCGGCCATGTTGTTGCGCAAGCGCAGCGCCTTGGCGGCACGGAGCCGGACCTCGAAGCTCAGGAAGTCATCCTCGGGATCGTAGGTCTCGAAGCGCGTCCTGCGCCCCCGCTGCCCGAGGCTGCCGATGTCGGCGTTGATCGCGATCGGGCGGGTGTAGTCGAAGGACACGAGGGTGACGTCGCCGACGACGCGCGGGATCGAGCGCTCCTGCTCGCCGAGGCGTGCGCTCCATGCCGCGCTCAGATCCGCGTCGACGATCGCGTGGACCCCGTCGACCAGAGGGAGGCTGACGTTGCGCGCGGTCATGGTGGCGACGGCGGTACCGAAGTCGAAGCCCTTGACGGGCATGGTACCGACGACGCTTACGGAGCCTCCGCCGATGCGAGCGGTGGCGCGTTCGAGGCGGATCTCGCGTTCGTCGAGGCGCAGGTCGACGTTGGCGGCCTCGATGGGGACGGGGAGGCCGTGGAGGCTCATGGAGCCATTGCGCAGGGTGAACTCGCCGCTGGAGCGAGGGGAGGAGAGGGGGCCTGCTACGACGAATCTTCCTTGGGCTTTGCCGCTGGCGCGCTCGAGCTTGGGGATGACGCCGGAGAGGGCGGAGATGTCCAAGGGGAGGAGGTTGGCCTCGAGGTCGAGCTCGGGGTGGGTCATGACGCCGCGGACCTGACCGCGCGCGGAGACGGTGCCGGACAGTCCTTTGTTGGAGGAGAAGTCGAGCAGGATTTCGGGGAGGGCGAGGGTATCGCGGGAGAGGACGACGGGATGGGTGCCCTCGCGCAGGCGCACGGTGCCCTTGCTGCTGGCGGCGTGCAGGGAGGAGATGGCGAGGGAGAGATCGGCGCGTTCGGGGGAGTCGAGCTCGAGAGCGCGGATATCGAGACGCCCGCTCAACAGGGCGTCGAAGGGGCTCTCCCCCTCGCGCGGGGAGGAACGGGCGCGGGCCAGGGCGCCCAGGTCGAGCTTGTTGGCGGAGATGCTGCCGAGCACGCTCTTGCTGCGCTGGCGCGTGACACGCAGGTCCTCGAAGGAGAGCTGCCCGCCGAAGAGCTGTCCGGTCGCGTGGAACACGCCCAGCGGCGGGTCCTTCGCGTAGTCGTTGGGGTCGAAAGGCGCAGGGATTGGCAGACCACAGCGGGTTCGTCCGAGGAGTTTGACGGGGCGGTCGATGGGGACGAGGCGCACGGCGACGCGCGATTCGGGCAGGACGGCGCGACCGAAACGCAGGGGAGTCATGCGCGCATCGACATCGACCTCGAGCCGGTCGAGCGTGCCCCGCACGTCGGCGGTTGCCGACACGGTGGCATCGACCAGGCTGCCGAGCTGGCCGATGCTCTGGATGCGGTTGAGCGGCAGGTCGCTGGCGAAGGCGTTGACGCGGACGACGCCGCCGTTGCGCACGGTGCCGGTGGCGAGCAGGGTGCCGTTGCCCTTGCGGAGCTGGGCGGAGCGGATGTCGATCTCGATGCCGAGATCCTGGGCGTCGCGGTCGGTGGACCGGTAATCGAGGTCCGCGTCGGCCTCGTCGTAGGTTTCGCCGAACAGGTCGAGACGATCGAAGTGGGCGCGAGCGCGGACGCTCATGAAGCCGCCGCCGCAACGGTCCTGGGGTCCACCGATTTCGTAGTGGAGGGAGGCCTGGGTCCTGGCGGCGCCGCTCATGTCGAGGAAGCGCGGGTCGGAGTCGAAGCGCAGGACGGCGAGGAAGTCGCGCAGCTCGAGGGCCTGGGATTCGATCTCGGCGTCCATGAGCATCGGCGCGGGACCGTTGAAGTCCAGGCGCATGGTCGGCACGCGGAAGTACGAGCCGTTCTTGCGCCCGCGCACGTCGCTGAACTCGAGCGCGAGGGGCTTGAAGCGGACCTTGGCCCCCTGGACGTCGCCGAAGGAGAAGCCGGCAAACTCGAAGCGTCCGATGGACAGCTCGGCGGTGATGAGCGGGTCGTTGAACACGCCCGTGATCTCGGTGCTCAGGTCGGCGGAGCCGGACCAGGGGATGTCGAGCAGGGGTGTGATGTCGGCCAGCTCGACGTGGGATCCCTTGCCGACGGAGAGGCGGAAGTCGTTGTGGAAGCCGAGGGAGGTGGCGACGGTGAGGTGGGATCGGCCGAAGTCGGCGCGGGCGCTCTGGAACTCGACGGCCTTGGGGGTAACGACGAAGCGGGAGTGGACGGTGGCCTGGCGGACGCCGATGACGTGGGCGGAGGCAGGGTCGTCGAAGGCCGCGTCGAGCACCTCGAAGTCCGCGACGTGGGTGACCAGATCGCTGTCGATCCGCAGGGGATCGATCGTGCCGGCGATCTGGGTGATGGTGCCGTCCTTGAAGTGCATCTTGACGTGCGTGTGCTCGGTGACGCCGAGGTCGCGCATCAAGCCGGGGAACTGCAGATCCTGCAGGGTGAGAGAGGCAGCCTTCAAGGGGATGCCCGGTGCGAGGGGGCGGATCTCGAAGTCGCGGATCTCGACGCGTCCGTCGGCGAAGCCCACCAGGGCACGCGGGACGGAGACGACGTCGTCCTCGATGCGGACACCGACCGACAGATCGGAGGCGAGGCGATAGCGACCGTAGGCGATCCCGCGGCCTTCGAGGGAACCGCGCAGATCGGGCAGGGACTTGCCGCGTTTCCACGAGGCATCGACCTCGACGCTGGTCCAACCGTCGAGGGGCATCATGGTCGCGAAGCGGTTGGCGACGCGCAGCGGGGCGCGGACCTTCACGGTGCCGGCGACACCGTCGAGCCCGCCGTTCGCCAGATCCACACGGGTGTTGCGGACCTCGAGTCGCACCTGGCGGGGATCATCGGCGGCCAGCGCGCAACCCGGGGAGGTCCCAGGCGCCGGGTCCAGGTCCGCAGCGCCAGCCACGCGCAGTCGCCGCACCAGCAGACCGTCGGAGGTCACCCGCACACGACCGTCGACGTTGCACAGGACGTCCTCGTCGCGCGCTTCGGAAGGCGCGGGCGCATCGGGCCCGGCGAACTCGAGCCGATGGGAGCGATCGACGGAGAACGTGCCGGCGTGCAACGCCACTTCGAACGACGGTCCCTCCTCGGCGGCGAGGTCGAGGTCGACACCGCTGCCGCGGATGGAGACACCGTCGAGGAGGAGGGACACGGAGGCGTCGGTGACGCCGAGGCTGGAGAAGGGAGCCCGGGTGGAGCTGCTGTCGGGCGACTTGCTCGGGGAGCGAAATCGGAGATTGGCGAGCTCGCCGTCGCGGACGACGAGCCTCGCGCGCGGGCGCTCGATCTCGATCTCGCCGGCGTCGATCTGGCCCTGCAGCAGGGCGAAGATCTTGGGCTGCACGGTGATCCGATCGGCCTCGATGGCGGGGCCGGAGCCGTCGGTGGAATCGATCCGCACGCGGGTGGCCGTGACGGTGAGGGGCCAGGGGTGGATGGCGACCTGCAGGACGGCGCCGATGCCGAGCTCGCGGTCGAGGAGCTTGGAGAGCTCCTGGGAAGCGCGGGAGCGAGCGGATTCGGTGTCGAGCAGGACGGCGAGGGCGAAGGGGAGCGCACCGACGACGGCGAACAGGAGGCAGAGGATGCGAGCGATCCAGGAGGCGGGGCCGGCGGGGGCGCGTTGGGGGGCGAGGGACGGGAACGGGGATGTGGGCGGCGGCGGACGCGGTCCGCGCGACGAGGGAGGCGGGAGGGCCGGGGGAGGTGTGAGGTTGTCGTCCGCGTGGGGAGCGGGGGGGACAGGTGGGCGGATGAGTCGGGATGGACTCACGCGATGACTCCGCGGAAGCGCTGGAAGCAGACCGGCCGCACCACGGGAAAAGGCTAGCACATGGGGAGGATCTCAACGACCAGGCCGCCGGGCTTGCCGGGCATGGCGGTGAGGATCACGCGGGGGTCGGGGCCTGCGGTGATGCGCGCGTGTTTCGGATGGAGGCCGTGCGCAGCGAGGGAGAGCAAGGAGCGGGCGAGCGCGCGATGAGGCACGACGAACCAGGCGCGGCCTCTGGGGGCGAGGGCTGCGCGGGCGGAACGCAGGCAACCGCTCGACGGGGAATCGTTGCACAGTGCGAGGGTGGCGCCGCAGCGCGCGGAGTCGGAATCGGTCGGCTCGAGGCCGTGGGCTCGGAGGGCAGCGAGGAGAGCGTCGGAGGGGCCGGACACCAGGACACGGCGCAGCGACCTGGGGCAGCGCGCAGCCACGAGGGATGCGAGCGCTTCGGAGATCAGCTCGGCACCACGTCGCCGGTGGAGCGTGGATGCTCGAGGGAGACGGCGGGAGCATCCGACACGGTGCCGTCGTCGTTGAACTTGCGCAGCTCCTGGCTGATGCGTCGCACGTACTGCTGCTTGATGTGGAAGGGCAGGAAGGCGCTCTTGAAGCCGGCGATGATGACGGACTTGATGTCCTTGAGGGTGAAGCCGAGGAGGGTGTGGCAGAGCCAGAGCTCCTTGGTGACGGTGGTATCGGTGACCATGCGGTTGTCGGTGTTGACGGTGACGCGCAGGCCGAGGTTGTAATAGAGCTTGATGGGGTGAGCGCCGAGCTGGCGGACGGCACCGGTCTGGTAGTTGGAGGAAGGGCAGCACTCGAGGGGGACGCGGTGGTCGTTGATGTAGTGCAGCAGGTCGCCGTTTTCGCGCAGGCGCACGCCGTGGCCGATGCGATGGGCGCCGCAGACGTGGATGGCCTGGGCGATGGACTCGGGGCCGTAGGCTTCGCCAGCGTGGATGGTGGTGTTGATGTTGTTGTCGCGCACGAGCTGGAAGGCGCTGCGGTGGTGCTTGGCGGGGTAGTCGTACTCGGCGCCGGCGAGATCGAAGCCGACGACACCGCGGTTCTTGTAGGCGACGGCGAGCTCGGCCATTTCGAGGGAGCTCTCCGGGGAGATGTTGCGGATACCGCAGATGATGATGTTGCTCTCGATGCCGTACTTCTCGCGGGCAGCGCGGAGGCCGTCGAGGACGGCCTCGATCACGTTGGTGAGACGCAGCCCCTTGCGGGTGTGGAGCATCGGCGAGTAGCGCACCTCCATGTACCGCACGTTCTCCAGCGCGGCGTCCTCGGCCAGCTCGAACGCGGTGCGGAAGAGCGAGTCCTCCGTCTGGAGCACGCTGAGGGTCACGTCGAAGACCTTCAGGTACTCGACGAGGGAGCCGTAGTTCTCGCCGAGCTTGAGCACGCGCTTGAGAGCGTCGGGCTCGGTGGCGGGCAACGAGACTCCCTGCTGACGCGCGAGATCGATGATGGTGTCGAGTCGCAGGGAGCCGTCGAGGTGAACGTGCAGGTCGGTCTTCGGCAGGCGCGCGAAGAACTCGATGGGCAGCTTGGAATCCTGGGTGTCGAGCATGGGGGTTTCTATCACAAGAGTGCGCGGGAGGAGAGAACGGGTTGACGTGGGTCGAAGCTGAGACACGACGTGGGGGGAACGGGGGACTTCGATGCGAAAGGGGGCGACGCCCTGGGGGTGGAGGCCGGAGGTGGGGTGTTCCCGAGTCAACGGGCACCAGGGGTGCTACCATCGCGGAGCGATGACGAACCGGAACCGCTGGACGATCCCCGCAGTGCTCGTGTGCGTAGCGATGGCGCCGACCGCAGGTGCCCAAGGCTTTCTGCAGGGCCAGCCCTCGCAGCCGGCGACGGGTGTGGGGCAGCCTGCAACCACGCAGCCCGCCGCCACGGGATTGACCGCCGGGGGGCTGGCGCCGCCGTCGCCCCTGGCAACGGGGCCGGCGCAGCCGACGGGGACACCGCAAGGGTCGACGGAGACGAAGCTGCGCAAGGCGGAGCAGGAGGACTCGGGCCGGGGCCTGGAGTGGTTCTACCTGAACGTCGAAGGCGGCTATCAGGTGCTGGGGCTGGAGACGGTCTCGGCGAGCAACCTGTCGTACGGCACCTCGAAGACGAAGGACACCGGGCCGATGATTGGGGCCGGGATGGGCATCCGGCTGCTGTTCCTCACGCTCGGCGCGCGGGCTCGCATGGGCATGTTCGAGCAGTACAAGGCCACGACGCTCAACGCCGAGGTAGGGCTGCACCTGCCGATTGGGAGCTTGGAGCCCTACTTCACGCTGGGAGGCGGCTATGCGTTCCTCGGCTCGCTCGACTCGGAGCGGTGGGGGAGCAGCGACGTTTCGGTGCGCGGGTGGAACGTGCGAGCGGGGTTCGGCCTCGACTACTACGTCACGCCGGTGTTCTCGATCGGCGGCAACCTGACCGGCGAGATGCTCGGCTTGTCGCGGCCGGGCGTGAAGCTGACCACGGCGGCGAGCCAACCGGGCGGGCTCGACGCTGCGGCGCAGGCGATCGCCAAGGCGGACGGCTCGAGCATCGGGGCGTCGGTCACTGCGTCGGCGGTCCTCGGCCTGCACTTCTGACGGGATGCTGAAGCTGCTGCTGTGGCTGCCGTTGTGCACGTTGCCGGGGGCAGCCCTGCTCTGGCTCGTGTGGCGCATGCCGCCGCGGCGCGATCCGGTGCGATCGGTGTGGGGGACGTTTGCCCTCGGGATGGTCGCGTCGATCCCAGTGCACCCGCTCGAAGCGTGGCTCGCGCGAGCCACCGGGATCAGCGATCAGCTCGACCGGCTGGCGTCGGCCACCTCGATGCTCTTCCTGTTCCTGTTCGCCGCGCCGATCGAGGAGCTGGTGAAGGTCGGGGTGGCGTGGCCGGCGTTCCGGTCGGGCGAGTTCGACGAAGCGTTCGATGGTGTTTTGTACTCGACGGCGGCGGCCACCGGGTTCGCGTCGATGGAGGCGGCAATCCTGCTCACAGGCCAGCCGATCCAGGCGGCCGGCGTGGTGCGCGTCGCGCTCATCCTCGTGGCGCAGCCGCTGCTGTCGTCGATGTGGGGCTACGCCTTGGGGCGGGTTCGACGCACGAAGGTACCGACGATCCGGTTCACGGTGCTGTGGTTGTGCGCGGTGGTGCTGCACGCGCTGCTGGAGCACCTGACGCTGGCGAAGTCGCTGGCGGCGTTGGTCTCGGCTGTGCCGCTGGTCTTCGGGATGGCGCTGTTCGCGTGGTGGGCGGCGCGCGATCTGCTGGCGAGGTTCGGGCGAGTCTCGGTGCTCCCTCCGGGACCGCTCGCGTCGCTGCAGCCGCCGCCGTTGCGCGAGATGCGCCAGGTGATCCACCGCAGCCATCGCCCCGTGCTCTTCCACTGGATCCCGCTCGGCGCGCTGACCACCACCGGGGTGATGCTCACGGCGATGGTGATCGCGATCCTCGTCGGTCGACGCCTTGGCGTGGACTTCTCCGTGATCGATCGGGCGGAGACGTCGTCGAGCGCCGCGGCGCCGCTGCTGCTGCTGGGCGCAGCAGTGCTCGGGGCGTTTCCCGTGTCGGGCTATCTGGTTGCGCGAGCGAGCCGTTCCGAGGGCGTGTTGGAGCCGGCGTTGGCTGCCGCCGTGGCCATCGTGGCGGTGCTCGTGGTGCTCGGGCTGGCAGCGCCGGTCGCGCTGGTGCTTGCGCTCGCCTTTGCGCCGGTGGCCTTCGCGCTCGCGTGCGGAGGGGCGTGGGTAGGGATCGGCAGGTAGGGTCTCAGCCTGGGGAGATCGGGGGCGGACGCAGCGATCGCAGTCGTGTCGCCTTGTCGGTGCCGAACCGCAGGTAGAGGGTGGGCAGGGCGAGGAGGGTGACGAGGGTGGCGGTGACCAGCCCGCCCATGACGACCGTGGCGAGGGGGCGCTGCACTTCGGCGCCGGTGCCGGTGGCGATGGCCATGGGCAGGAAGCCGAGAGCGGCGACCGTGGCGGTCGTGAGCACGGGGCGCACGCGGGTCTTGGCGGCGTTGGACACAGCCTCCTCGAGGGGCTCGCCGGCCTTTTCGTGGGATCGGATGGAGGCGATGAGCACGATACCGTTGAGGGTGGCGACGCCGAACAGCGCGATGAAGCCGACGGCTGCGGTGATGGAGAACGGAAGGTCGCGCATGGCGAGCACGAGGAAGCCGCCGGAAGCCGCGGCAGGGATGTTGAGGAAGATCAGCAGGGCGGGCCGCATCGAGCCGAAGGACAGGTACAGCAGCACGAGGATGACGAGCAACGTGGTGGGGACCACGAGCATGAGCCTCTTGGAGGCGCGCGTGAGGTTCTCGTACTCGCCGCCGTACTCGACGTAGTACCCGGTCGGCAGCTTCATGTTCTGGATCTTCTGCTGGGCTTCCTGGACGAAGCTCGCCAGGTCGCGGCCGCGCACGTTGCACTCGACCAGGATGCGGCGACGCGCCTGCTCGCGGCTGATCTGCGCGGGGCCTTCGTTCTGCTCGATGTCGGCCAGATCGCCCAGGGGCACGGCCGTCCCGTTCGACAGCGGGACGAGCAGACGGCGCACGACCTCGGCGTCGGTCGCGGGGATCTTGGCGAGTCGCAGGTTGACCTCGAACCTGCGCTGTCCCTCGACGAGCTGACCGATGTCGCGTCCGCCGCGCATCATCTCGACGAAGGCTGCGACCTCGTCGGCCTTGGCGCCGAGCCTCGCCATCCGCCGCGGGTTGGGTCGGACCGTGAGCTGGAGCAGCCCCTTGGTCGGCTCCACGCGCACGTCGGCCGCGCCCTGGATCGTGCCGAGGATGCGGGCCCCGTCGGTCGCGAGGCGATTGAGCGTCTCCAGATCGTCGCCGTAGATCTTGACGCCCAGGTCGGAGCGCACGCCGCCGATCAGCTCCTGCATGCGCATCTCGATGGGTTGGGTGAAGGCGAGAGCGGAGCCGGGGAGCGCCTTGTGCGCAGCGTCGCTCATGGCATCGGCGAACGACGCGGCGTCCGTGCCGGTGACCCACTCCTTGCGGGGCTTGAGCAGCACGAACACGTCGGCCATCTCCACGCCCATGACGTCGGTGGCGACGTCGGGGCTTCCGACGCGGGCAATGACGCGCGTGACATCGGGGTACTTCAGCAGCGCCGACTCGAGCTGCAGCGTGCCGTTGGTGGACTCGGTCAGCGAGACGCTCGAAGGGCGGGTGACCTGGACGACGAGGTTGCCTTCTTCGAGTCTGGGGGTGAACTCGGCGCCCATGCGGGAGCCGATCGCGATGCCGACGCCGGCGATGACGAGAACGCCGACGCTGGCGAGGACGGGCCGGTGCAGCATGCGGTCGAGGAGCGGATCGTAGACGCGACGCACCTGGCGGATGACCCAGGGGTCGTGCTCGTGGATCTTGCGGATGACGAGGGAGCCGATGGCCGGGACCCAGGTGAAGGTGAGGACCAGGGCGGTCATCAGGGCGAAGAGCACGGTCCAGGCCATGGGGCGGAACGTGCGTCCTTCGACACCTTCGAGCATGAGGATCGGGGCGTAGACGATGGAGATGATGAAGACGCCGAAGGCGACCGGGCGTCCGACGTCGTGGCCTATGGCGAGCATCGCCTCGGGTGCGCGGAGGCGTTTGGCCGACATGGTGGCGAGGGCGCCCTCGACCATCACGACGGCGCCGTCGACGACGAGGCCGAAGTCGATCGCGCCGAGGCTCATGAGGTTGCCGGTCTGACCGGTCAGGTCCATGAGGGCGAAGGCGCCGAGCATGGCGAACGGGATGGCGCTGGCGACGACGAGGCCGGCGACGAGATCGCCGAGCATGATGAGCAGCACGAAGGCGACGACGAGGCCGCCTTCGAGCAGGTTCTTGCGGACGGTGTGGAGCACCTCGTCGACGAACGCGGCGCGGTCGTAGAAGGGGATGATCTCGAGGCCGGGAGGAAGGGCGGGCTTGATCTCCTCGAGGCGTTCCTTGACCCGCGCGACGACCTGGTGAGCGTTGCCCGCCGCGATCATCTGGACCATCGCGTAGACGACCTCGCCCTTGCCGTCGGCGCTGGCCGACGCGAGACGCAACGCCGACCCGTCTTCCACGTCGGCTACGTCGCGCACCAGGATCGGCGTTCCGCCCGGACGCGTCGTCACGACCTGGTTGGCGATGTCGTCGATCGAGCGGAACACGCCCTCGACGCGGATGAAGACCTGCTCGTCGCCGCGCTCGATGGCGCCTGCGCCGTAGTTCTGGCCGGCGGCCTGCACGGCTCGCTCGACGTCGGTGTGCGTGAGGCCCAGGGCGATGAGGGCATCGGGGCGCACCTTGACCTGGGCCTGCCGGGTCTCTCCGCCCCAGCCGTTGACCTCGACGACCCCGGGGACCGATCGCAGGCGGTAGGCGATCTCCCAGTCGAGGATGGTGCGCACCTCGCGCGGGTCGTGTCCGGGCCAGTTGACGATGAAGTGGTAGACCTCGCCGAGGCCGGTGGTGAGCGGTCCCATCTGGGGGCTCCCAGCGGTCGGCGGGATCTTCTCCTTCGCCGCCGGAAGCCGTTGCGACACCAGCGAGCGCGCAAGCTGCAGGTCGAAGCCGTCCTCGAACACGATCGTGACCGCCGAGATGCCAGCGCGGCTGATGGATCGGATGCGCTGAACCCCGGGCATGCCCGTCATCGCGAGCTCGACCGGGTAGGTCACCATCATCTCCATCTCGGGCGTCGACATCCCGGGAGCGCTGGTGAGCACCTGCACCTGCACGTTGGTGATGTCGGGAACGGCATCGACGGGCAGGTGGAAGTAGGAGCGGACGCCGACCGCGGTGAGGGCGATCATGGCGAGGATGACGAGGAGTCGGCCGTGGACCGACGCGGCGACGAGCTTGCCGATCATTCGCCACCCAGGTCTTTGCGGATGTGCTCGCCTTTGAGCAGCAGAGCGCCGACGACGGCGATCGGCTCACCGTCCTTCAGCCCCTCTTCGACGACGGTGCTGGTGCCGTCGGT
>JAKLDZ010000111.1 GCA_022703255.1 Myxococcota bacterium
CGAATGCGGGCGGCTCGGGTCTCGGCGGCAACGGGGGGACCGTGCAGGACGCCTCCGATGAGCCGCAGCCCGACGTCATCTTCGGCTACGACGCACCGATCGAGGACTCGGCGCTCAACCCCGACTCGGCGTGCGGGACGTCGAAGTACGAGGCGACGCTGACGCCGCTCGACATGTACGTGATGATCGATCGGTCGGGGAGCATGGTAGAGCCGGGCTACAGCTGGACGGCGACGGGGCCGGGGGAGATCTCGATCAACGGCGGCGACTGCAGCTACACGGCGGGGCAGAACCCGATCAACTCGAAGTGGTGCTACAGCATCTACGCCCTGATGGGGTACTTCAAGTCGGCGGAGGCGGTCGGCAATCGCGTGGCGCTGCAGTACTACCCGATCGACGGCTACAACTGCTCGAGCGCGTCGAACAACACGCTTTCCAGCGCAGCCGTGGGGTGGCAGCACCTGCCCGGGGGCAACAGCGCGCTGATGAACTCGCTGAACCTGGCGACACCGCTGGGTGCGTTCACGCCGACCAAGGCGGCGTTGTACGGCATAGCGGGGTTCACCTCGACGCACCAGACGCAGGGGCGGATCACGGTGGGCGTGTTGGTGACCGACGGCAAGCCGAACAGCTGTGCGCCGGACGACGGGGACACGCTGGGCAACGTGGCGCAGGCGCATCTGACGGCGACGGGGATCAAGACGTACGTGATCGGGATGACGGGGGCGGTGTTCGACACGCTCGAGACCATTGCGGAGCACGGGGGCGCGCCGGCGCACCAGCAGTACTGCGCAGCGGGCACCAACCAGTGCCACTACTACAACGTGGGCAACGGGGACGGGCAGGTGTTCGTCGACGTGCTGAAGAAGATCCAGCAGAACGCGATTGCGTGCACCTATCAGCTTCCGAACACAGGGGGCGGTCTGCCGGATCTGAACAAGATCAGCGTGGAGTACGAGCCTGGCAACGGCGGAGCGGTACAGCCCCTCACGAAGGTTGCCAATGCCAACGCGTGCCAGGCGGACTCCTGGTACTTCGACTCCAACGATCCGCCGAACGTCATCCTGTGCCCGCAGACCTGCACCGAGGTGCAGGCGGACTTGCAGGCGAAGGTCCAGATCCTGGTGGCCTGTCAGGGCAACTGATCGATGCGGCCGGGGATCCGCCTTCAGCTGCTGATGCTTCTGGCGGCGCTGATGGCCCTGGCCTTCATCCCGCTGTTCTTCGCGATCGCGAGCCTCACCCAGACCACTCTCCGATCGGTGCGCGCGTCGAGCGCGCGATCGCTGGGGCGCGCGATCGCAGCGCACGTATCCGAGGCGCGACAGCATCGGAACGACGACGGGTTGCAGCCGCTGCTCGACGCCGAGATCGGGTCGATGGGGCTGGATGCGATCGGCGTGTACACGCAGCAGGGAAAGCTCGTGGTGAAGGCGGGCAACCGCGAAGCGCTCGAGAGCCTGCCGGGGGAGGTACCGATCGGCGTGGAGCGCAATCGCAACGTCGCGACCGCGAGAGGAAAGGCGCTCGAGGTGCTGGTGCCGGGCGGGGGTGGGCCGGTAGTGGCGTTGGTGCGTCTCGACGACGAAGCGGGGCGAGCGGGGCCGCTGCTGCGGCTGGTGGCGATGTACATGGCGGCGTTCGCCCTCGCGCTGCTGTTCTTCACCTACACCGTGCTCACACGCACGCTGGTGCGACCGGTGGACGCGCTCGCGGACGCGGCGCGACGGGTGAGCGAAGGGGCGACGAGCCTCGAGGTCCCGCGCACGGGGCCGAGGGAGGTGGCGCAGCTCGCGGAGGCCTTTGCGGAGATGACGCGTCGGCTGCGCTCCGAGGAGGCGGCGCTGCGTGCGAAGGTCGACGAGCTCGAGCGCACGGCCTCGGAGCTGAAGAGCGCGCAGGGCACGATCGTGCGTGCGGAGCGGCTCGCGTCGGTGGGGAGGTTGGCGGCGGGGCTGGCGCACGAGATCGGCAATCCGATCGCCGCGATCCTGGGGTTCGAGGATCTGCTGCTGTCGGGCGGGCTCGAGCCGGAGGAGCAGCGCGACTTCCTCGAGCGGATGAAGAAGGAGACCGAGCGCATTCACAGGGTGTTGCGCCAGCTCCTCGACTTCGCGCGTCCCGCGGCGGCGGCGGCGCTTGCGCAGGAATCCGAGGCGCCCGGGTCGGTGGCCGACGCGGTGCAGGACGTCTCGGTGTTGCTCAAGCCGCACAAGGCGTTCCGGGACATCACGCTGTCGTCGGAGGTGGACGGCGATCTGCCGCCGGTAGCGTTTCCGCGTTCGCAGATGGTGCAGGTGCTGTTGAACCTGCTGTTGAACGCGGCGGATGCGGCGGGTGCCGGGGGAAAGGTGTTGGTGCGAGCGGAGCGCACGGAGCGCGGAGTGCGGGTGAGCGTGGAGGATGACGGTCCCGGGATTCGCGCCGACGTTCGCGACACGCTTTTCGAGCCGTTCGTGACGACCAAGGACGTGGGAGCGGGGACGGGTTTGGGGCTGGCGGTGTGTCGTGGGTTGGTGGAGGCCGCGGGGGGGACGATCACGGCGGGGGCCTCCGGGCTTGGGGGAGCGTGTTTCTCGGTGGAGCTGCCTCGAGGGCAGTGAGAACAGCCTCGCGCGCACCTAGGTCTTGTCGCCGCGAAGACGCGCCAGCTCCGCCTCGAGCTCTTTCACGCGCTGCTCGGCGCGCTCACGCTCCTGCTCGGCGCGCTCACGCTCCTGCTCGGCGTGCTCACGCTCCTGCTCGGCGTGTTCGGCCCGAAGCACGAATCCGGAGACGATCTGATCGAGCTGGCTGATGAGGTCTTCGGCTTCGGGAAGAGGCGCCATGCCGTAGTAGAAGCGCAGGCGATCCCCTTCGAGGCCCAGCTCGAGCCCGAGCACCGACGAGCTGTACAGTCCTGCCTGCGGCACGATCGGCTCGTAGATGCGCGCGTCGGGCGACTGCAGCCTCCAGCCATGCAGCCGGCCTCGTGTGCGATCGAACAGGAAGTACTCGGGGATTCCAAGGCGCGCGTAGCGCCTGCGGTTGCCCTCGTAGTCCTTGACGAACGAGCCCGACACGTGAATCTCGAGCACGAGGTCCAGCCCCTTGCCCTCGTCGAGCACCACCCACTTGTCACGCTCGGTGGGCTCCACGTCTGCGACCGCGAGCACGTCCGGCGCAAAGCGCCGCTCGCCCGGGTAATAGACCCCCAGCTCCGAGGACAGGTAGACACGCCGCCCGATCCTGCGGAAGAAGCCGTCGAGAGCGCTGAGCGCGCCGCTCTTGGCCTTGCGGTGCTTGTCGCCCTCGGGCATGAACAGGTCGATGGGCACGTCGGCGGGCAGGCTGTCGATCACCTGGCGCCGCTGCTCGGGCGTCATCAGGTCCCACTGCTCGCGTGAGGGCGATCGGGGATCGTCCGGGTCGACCGTGTAGGGGAGCTTCTGCGCCATGGATCGATCCTAGCGCGCCGAGCCTCCGGTGTCAGGACGGGGCTTCGCGGGGGCTTCGGGCTCGAGCACCTCGCGCAGGGCCGCGACCAGTCTGCTGGTGTCGAAGGGCTTGCGCAGGAACGAGGTGACGTCGTGTCCCGCGTCGCGCAGCTCGGCCTCTTTCTCGACGAAGCCGGTCATCATCGTGATGGGCAGGGCGGGGTGAAGCGCGCGGATGTGGAGGAAGGCCTCTTCGCCGCCCATGCGCGGCATGGTCAGATCGAGCAGGACGGCGCGAAGCTCGTGGCCGCGCGCCCGCACGATCTGGAGCGCCTCCACTCCGTCGCTCGCGAGCACCACCTCGAACCCGAGCTTGTCCAGCATCCGCGCGGCGGCCTTGCGGACCATGTCTTCGTCGTCCACCACCAGCACAAGCCCGCTTCCCGTCCACGGCGCGAACGGATACGACGACTTGTGTCGCTGAAGTTGCGGCCGGCGTGCTCCGGAAGCGGGGAACAGCACGCGGAAGCGTGTCCCTCTTGCGGGAGCGGTTTGCACCTCGATGGCGCCGTGGTGCGCGCGGACGATGCCGAGCACGGCGGCCAGGCCCATGCCGCGGCCCTTGAACTTCGTGGTGAAGAACGGATCGAACATCCTCGACCGCGTCGCCTCGTCCATGCCGCACCCGGTGTCCGTCACCTCCACGAACACGTGCGGCCCCACCACTCCCTTGCCCGACACCAGATGAGGCGATCGCTCGTCGACGCCGTCCACGACCCCCGTGCGCAGCTCGATCGTCCCCGGCTCGTCCCCGAGCGCGTCGGACGCGTTGGTCACCATGTTCATGACGATCTGGCGGACCTGCGCGGCGTCGCCGTCGAACAGGGGCAGGTCGCTGGTGGACTCGACTTTCACGAGGGCGCTACGGGAGATGGAGGAGCGGAGCAGGATGCTCATTTCCTGCACGACGCGGTGCAGGTCGAGGGGTTCGATGTTGACGCGGCCTCGGCCGGCGTAGGCGAGCATTCTGCTGGTGAGCTCGGCGGCGCGTCGGGCGGCGGTGAGGATGTCCTCGAGGCACTCGACCACGGGCGGGGAGTGCTCGGCCATGGACAGGGCGAGGTCGGCGTTGGTCATGACGCCGACGAGCAGGTTGTTGAAGTCGTGCGCGATGCCGCCGGCGAGCAGTCCGAGGCTCTCGAGCTTCTGCGCGTGGTGCATCGCCGCCTCGATGCGCGCACGCTCCTCCTCCTGGCGCTTGAGCTCCGTCACGTCGAAGAAGCTCCCAATGGAGGCAGCGAACTTCCCGTGGGCGTCGATCTCCGGCACCACCGTTGCGACGATGATCCGACGGCTTCCGTCGGGGCGTCGGATCGCGAGCTCGTAGGTGGAGCGCTGTCCCTGCTTGCGCAACGCGGTCTGCTCGATCACGCGCTCGACCTCTCCGGGCTCGAGGAACTCGCGCAGGTTACGTCCGCTGAGGGCCCCCGGCTCGACGCCGAAGATCTCGTGTCCGGTCGGGTTGGCGAACAGGAAGGTTTCGGTCTCGTCCATGATGCCGACGCCTTCGCCGAGGCTTTCCACCAGGGTGCGGTAGCGGAGCTCGTTGGCGCGGAGTGCGCTTTCGGCGCGCTTGCGCGCGACGACGAGGTCGACGATCTGGACGATCTCCTCGACGACGGTGCGGATCTCGGGGGGAAACGGGGCGGTTTCGTCGCCTGCCTGGCTGAGGACCAGGGTCCACGCATCCGTACCGTCGTGGTTGACCGGAACGAACAGCGCGCTGCGGAGTCGCGGCGGACCGTCCACCCAGCGCTGGAACCACACGGGCTCCTCGAGCCCGGCGCGAGCAAGCAGCGTGCGCACCTGCTCGGGGGTCACCTCCGCCGTCTGGCCGTCCGGAGCGAGCGCCGCGGCCACTTCGCGGGCAATCTCGTGACGGGGTACGCTGCGCCCCTCGCCGCCCACCCACTCGTGCGTGCAGCGGAACACCTGTCCATCGCGCTCGTAGATGGCAGCCCTGGCGCTGAGCAACGCCCTGCCCACCTGCCCGAGCAGCGTGGTCATGAAGGCGTCTTCGCTCTCCGGCGGCTGCGCTGCCAGGCGCCAGACATCCGCACGAAGATTGGCGACCCGGCCTGGGAGCATCGTTGTGACGCTACCACACCTCGAGCGCCTGGCGATCGGCACGCCGACCGTCGGAGCGCGTCCGAGGCGCCGTCAGCATCCGCACGCTGCCCAGCGTCAGTTGGGCGCATCGCCCGCCAATTGCCTTCATGCCGTGGATGGCACGGGTCTTGGACCGGGGCGAGGCATGGAACCGGTTCGCTCGCGGATGCGTCGCGTTCTGCACGCGATCGCTTTCTCGCTGGGCGCTGCGGGGGTGGCCTGCGGTGCGAGGACGGATCCCATCGACGAGCGCAGCGCGGGGTGGGTGCCGACCGGGGAGCTCGACTCGGGGAAGCCCGTCGAGATGTGGGGTGCATGCATCGCATGCGAGGATGCGCCGTCCTATTGCCGGCACTGCTACCTGCAGGGAAAGCAGTCTACCTGGCTGTGCCCGGTGTCGTGGGGTGCGCCGTCGGACACCTGCGATCGACTCGACGAGGTGCACCACGAAGGCGCCTGGACCTTCACGTGCGCGTACTGCGAGGGGAGCCGTTGAGGAGAGGTCAGGGCGAGCACTTGCCGGACTTGCAGGTGTCCGCGAGGTTGCAGCAATCGATGTCCACGCCGCAGATCTCGTTGGTGTCGGCGCAGCACCAGGTGGTCTTGCAGGTCAGCCCGTCGCAGCACTCGAAGGTCGACTGGCAGGGGGAGAAGTACACGCCGCAGTTGGTGCTCCCTCCGGAGCCGGCCGCGCCCTGGCACATGCCGTTGGTGCACTTGAGGTTGCTGAAGCAACAGTCGTAGTCGCTCTGGCAGCCGTCGCCCGTGTCGGAGCAGCAGAGCCCTTCCACGCAGCTTCCGGGTGAGCAGCACTGCGCGGTGTTCTGGCAGTCGTCCCACATGGGCGTGCACGCGGTGCCGCCGCCCGCTCCCGCGGCGCCGCCTCCCCCGGTCCCGCCGGTCGCCGTCGGCTTGCACGCGCCGTTCTGACAGGTGTCCTTGAGCCAGCAGCAGTCGTCGTCGATCGTGCACTTGGCGCCCGTATCGCCGCAGCACATCCCTTCCACGCAGGTGGCTGGCGAGCAGCACTCGTTGTCCTGGTAGCAGTCCTCCCAGGCCGGCTTGCACTGCGCTCCGCCGGAGCCTCCGGTTCCCGAGGAGCCGCCGGAGGAGCTTCCGGCAGAGCCGCCGGAGGAGCTGCCCGCGGCGCCTCCCTTGCCCGAAGCGCCGCCCTGACCGCTGCCTGCTCCGCCCGTGGGGCTGCAGACGTTGTCGATGCATGCGTGGCTGGAGTCGCAGCACTCGTTGCTGGCCGCGCAGGGTTCGCCGCCGGGGGCGCAGCAACGGCTGAAGCGGCAGGTGAGGCCGGAGCAGCAGTCGTTTTTGGCGGTGCAGGCGCGACCGGCGCGCGCGCAGGTTCCGCCGGCCGAGCCTCCCGAGCCGGCGTTGGAGCCTGCGGCGCCGCCCTTGCCGGGATAGCCGCCGCTGCCGCCGGCTGCCGGCGTGCCCGAGTCCTCTTCACTGGCGCAAGCGGCCGCGAGTCCGACCAGGAGAGCACAAGCGATCAGCAAGCATCGGCGGGGAGTCATGCACGAAGGATACGTTGGACCCGCCCGCCGTTCAACCGGGTCACTTGCCGCAGCCGCCCTCGACCGGCGCGCCGCTCGAGCCCGACAGCTTCTTGTCGCAGCCCTTGAGAGAGGCGTTGTGCTGGCACACGTTCTTGCGCACCGTTTCGGCGTCGATGCCGCTGAACTTGTGCTTGTTGTTCGCCATCCACGTGGGGCTGCCGCCGATGCCCATGGAGCTGGCGAGCTTGTACGACGCCTCGAGCAGCTTCTTGCCCTCGTCGCCTTCGGAGCACTTCTGGATCTTCGCCGTGTCGATGCCCGTGGTGCCGCCCGTGCACTCCTTCCAGTCCGTGCTTCGGATGTTCTTATTGCGGCACCAGATGTAGTCCATGAACTTGTTCTTCTTGGCGTAGTGCTTGAACGCGCAGATCTCGCGCAGATTCTCGTCGACCTCCGCCTGGCCGTGCATCGACGTGAGCCCGGTCGCAGCGTCGCCTTCGCCGATGAACTGGATCGAGAACTCCAGCTTGTCGCCGAAGTTCTTCAGCACCTCCTGCATGGCGTCGAGGGCCTTCACCCCGTAGGGGCACTGCGACATGACGAACACCTCGAGCTTGTTCGGCACTTCCTTGCGGCAGGCGATGGACTCCTTGCACTCCGCCTTGCTGCAGCCGTCGGCGTCCGCGCATGCGGGCATCCACTCGCCGCCCGCGGGGATGTAGCTGTACGAGCCTGCGGGCTTCGCGCTCCCGCCCAGCTCCTCCCACGAGTCCGCGTCCTCCCGCAGCGTTCCGTCGAACGCCACGATCGGAAGGGCCCCGGGCTTGATCTCGTCGTACAGCTTGCGACCGTCCGGATCGCCGTAGTCCAGGATCTTGAGCACCGGCTTCTCGATCTTCGACTTGATTCCCTCGGCGATCTTGTCGGTTTCGCAGTCGGGACAGCGCTTGTCGCTGAGCACGAACACGTTCACCGGTTTGACCTCCGGGATGGCCTGGCACGCCGCAGGCTTGGTGGAAGCCGCCTTGCAGATCGCCTTGAGGAAGTCGTTGCCCTTGCGTCCGCCCTGGTACGACTGGCCGTTCACGTAGATGGTCGGGCTGCCGGTCGCGCCGCGCTTCGCCGCTCTCGCGAACGAGGCCGCGAGCAGCTTCCTGCCTTCGCCGCCTTCCAGACAGGTGCGGATCGCCGAGGCCGCGATGCCGTTTTCCGAGGCGCACCGTTCCCAGTTGGTGTCGACCTCGCGGTAGTTCTTGTTCTGGCAGACGACCATGTCCATGTACTTGTCGGGCGCGTGCTTGGCGGCGCACAGTTGCACGATGTCGCCCGTGACCTCCTTGGGGCCGTGCATGGAGGCGAGGTTCGAAGGCGACGTCCCCTGTCCGACGAAGTCCATGGTGAAGTCGACATCTCGGCCCAGCTTGTCGAGCGCGGGCTTGATCCCGTCGACGGCCTGCACGCCGTAGGGGCACTGGGACATGACGTACATCTCGACGCGGACGGCGCCCGGGTTGGCCTTGGGGCGCTCGATCTCGGAGGCCGCGGAGTCCTTCTGGATCGCCGGGGGTTCGGGGACGATCTTGTTCTCGAGCAGACGCATGCCGAGCATGCCGGCGGCAGCGGACACGACGAAAGCGATGAGGGCAGTGTTTCTGTTCAGGGTCATCTCGGCGGTCCTCGCGGCCCGTTGGGGATGGGGCGCAGAGCGTTGCTCTACTCCAAGACGGGGGCCCGGTCACGCACCGAGGCACGGCCGTGGCTGCCGCTCTCGCTTGAGCGCATCCGGCACGTCCTCTAGCATGGCAGCCCGATGCAGAACTCCGCGACGCAGGCGGTTCACGAGGAGCCCCCCCCAGCGCAGCGCGTCGCGGGCGCCCTGCTCCCCATCCACGGCTTGATGCTCGTGGCCGTGGCGGGGCTGTGTCAGCTCGACGGCCAACCGGCCTGGCGAGCCCTCGTCGTGCTCGGAGCTGCCGTCGTCGATGTCGCGATCGGGATCACCCTGCTGCGTGTCCACCGGAACATCGGGTGGCTGGGCGCCGCGCGGGCTCTGGTCCTCGGCGCTGCGCTCGCCGCCTTGCTCGCACGTCCGTTCCCCGTGATCGCCTCCCTGCAGGGGCTCGCCGCGATCGCCCTGCTCGTGTTGCTCATCGGGCGCGCCGGCCGCGCGAGAATCGCCGTGGGCACGGTCGCCCTCGCGCTCGTGTGCCTCGCGACCCCCGCCATCGCGCTGTCCGCAGGCATGGGAGGCTTCGACCTGTCTGCCGCCATCCTGCGCACTGCAGGCCAGATCCGCCCGCTCCCTTCCCCCACCGTCGTGGGCAAGTCCGCGGCCTGGTCCCTCTCCGTTCCCAACCTCCGCTGGCACCTGCGCGCCGAGCACCTCGCACAGCGCGACAACCCCCTGGCGGACCGCTGGTTGATCCGGCCCGACCTCGACGCACACCTCATCGTCATCGCCGAGCACGTGCCCGGCTCCATCGTGCCGATCGATCCCTACACCGATCAGGTCGTGGACAATGCCCGCAAGGCGGCCTCGTCGTTCGAGATCGTGAGTCGCGAACCGTTCCCCGCGCAGCCCTCGCGTGGGCGGCTCGTGCGCGCTCGCGCCCGGGTCAGCAACCTCGATCTGCTGTACTGCTTCGCCGTGTTCGCCGCCTACGATCGCGGGTTCCAGGTCGTCGCCTTCGCGCCGGAGAGGAGCTTCGAGCGCGCCCGGGCGGACTTCGACGCGATCCTCGCCTCCTTTCGCATGCCGCGGGAGGCCACGGACCCCGCCCCGCCGCAGGATGTCGAGCCCGCGCCGGCAGGGCGGGTGACGGGACTCGACGCGTCCTACGCGATCGAGGCGCCGAGCGATCGATGGCACCTGCGCAAGTCCGATGCCGTACGCAAGGACAACCCGATCATCGACCGCTGGCTGGTGCGTTACGAGAGCGACGCTCACGTCTTCGTGATTTCGGAGCAGGTTCCCGGGGCCGCGCTCGACGTGGATCGTTACGCCGACGCGGTGATGGGGAACCTGCGCGAGCGCAGCAGCGAGGTGGAGATCGTGAGCCGCGAGCCGATCACGGCGGGCACGGCGCAAGGCCGGCTCATCCACCTGCGCGCCACGCTGCAAGGCAAGCAGGTGGAGTATCTTTACGGGGTGTTTGCCGCGCAAGATCGCGGCTTCCAGGTCGTCGCCTTCGCGGCACGCTCGCTCTTCCCCACCGTGGAGGAGGACCTGCGCAAGACGCTCGCTTCATTCCGATATCCCGCGAGCGGCAAGTAGTCGCGCCACGCGATCACGTCGGCCCTTCGAAACGCCTACAGCAGCCACCCGATCTTGATCCCGAACGTCGGGAGGATCGTCTGCCCCATCTTCTCGAGCTGCTTGCGAACGTCCTCGTCGTTGTTGGCGACCGCGGCGTTCACGAGGGGCTGCGCCTCTGCGGGCACCGAGGGGGCCGCGGTGTTGAACGTGATCTCGCTGGGCGCGATCGGGATCTGCGCGCCGGCGTCGATGCCGATGCTGAAGCCCGAGCCGAAGGTGTGGAAGAACCCGATCGTGGGGCTCAGCATCATAGTGCGCACCGAGGCCTCGCTCTCGAAGTCCACCGACTCGGGAAGCCCTGGGATGCCGAAGGAGCCCAAGGGGTAGTTCGTCTTGAGCGAGCCGCGGATCGTGGCGTAGCCCGCGCCGGCCCCGAGGAAGAACGAGCCCCCGAACGGATACAGGCGGCCGTAGGCCTCGTAGTGCTGGTAGGACACCGTCGCGTCGCCGTAGAACGAGACCTTGATCGTGGGGATCATCCCGACGGTCACGCCGCCGCCCAGGAAGCGGGTGAGCTTGACCGTGCCGCCGAAGCTCAGCACGCTCGGCAGGCCGACTCCGACGACGGGTCCGAAGCGAAGCGGCCCGAACAGGCCCCACCCCTCGTGCTCGTCCTCGTCGGACTTCTTGTCCGCGACCGGGGCTGGTGCCGGCGGGGGTGCGGGCCTCGCAGTCGTTGCGGTCGTCGCAGGTGTGTACGTTGGCGCCGGCTTGGGAGTCGGTGCAGGCGTGTACGTCGGCGCCGGCTTGGGAGTCGTTGGAGGCGGCGGGGGGGGCGTGGTCGCCGTCGGAGGAGGCGTCGGTGCGGGTGAAGGCGCGGGAGTGGGCGTGGGCGTGGGCGACGGGGGGGCAGGCGTGGGGGCGGGGTCCTCGTACGGATCCTCCGCAGGGGCGGTCTCCGAAGGGGCGGGCGCAGGGGCCGATGGCGCGGGCTCCGCGGGAGCGGGTGGTTCTTCGGAGGGTGCAGGCGACGGTTCGGGAGCGGGAGGATCCTGGGCTGCTCCGGTGCGTGCGAGCACGAAGCCGGCCAGCACCATCCCCGGCACGAGGGCTCTGGCCAACCCGCGTGTGCGCTTGCTTCGATCGGACCGATCCATGATCACCCGTTTCTGGTTGCGACATCGCGCAGGCGCAAGAGCCCGCGCTGCGGGCCATTGTCGCCTCCGGAACGAGGGCGAACAAGAGGTGATTCGTCGCCACCTCGAGCGAGCGTGCCGCGATGGAACGACCGATCCGTCCTTCCCCTCGCGTTGATCGCCCTGCACCTCGCGCGTACACTCGAGCCTTCCGCTCCTGCCGCGGGAGGCAAGAAACATGTCGGACAGCGAACGAAGTCGATCGGACGGCGTCACCATCGTGGGAGGACGCCCCATGCGTCGTGCGGTCCCGGTGTCCGAGCTGCCCGTGGGCATCGAGCAGCTGCTGACGATTGCGGCCCTCGACGCCGCGTTCCTGGAGCATGTCGCGGCCGATCCGGTGGCAGCGGCGGCCGCGCGTGGAATCCGCCTCGACGAAGCCGAGGTCGCGCTGCTGCGCAATGCCACCCCCGCGCTGCTGCGCCAGATGGCCGAGCGGCTCGTCGTGCCCAAGACCATCGGTCGCGGGACCTTCATGAAGGCCGTGGCAGCCTCGATTGTGGCGATGGTCACGGGCAAGGCGTTCCTGCTCTGCTCGGGCTGCACGGGTGCGGACACGTTCGAGTCCGAGGGGGGCACGGGACGGCAGCAATGGGTGACCTACGACGGGCACACCTGTTACCTGTACGTGCCGAAGCAGGTGGACGCGGACGCCTCGATGCCCGCGCCGATCATGGTTGCGTTGCACGGTGAGGGGGAGACGTGCCTGTCCAACGTGCAGCGTTGGGCGCAGACTGCGGACAACTACGGCTTCATCCTGTTGTCGGTGAACTGGACCGAGGAGGCGACCTCGGATGCGGGGGTGGACAAGCTGGTCCAGGCGCTCGCGTCCCTCGCCACCATGGGTCTCGAGGGGCGGATGCCGTCGGGGCGATTCCTGTGCTCCCGCGGCACCGCGACTCCGCTCGCCTACAGGTCCGGGCTCGTGGTTCACCCCCTGGCCTGGGATGGAGTCGTCATGCTCGGCGGCGTGCCCGACGGCGACTGGGTCAACCAGCCTGCGCAGGCGAGCGAGGGAATCAGCGACGATCCCCCTGCGGTGTATTACGTGTCGGGCGATGCCGACCCGGACTTCCAGCAGGCCAAGGCGTGTGTCGCCCGGCTCAACGAGTTGGACGTGGTGTGCGGGCACCAGATCGTCTCCGGCGAGACGTCCGCCGCCATCCTCGAGTTCGCGTCCATCTGGCTCTGGCTCGTGCAGCACAAGCGCTAGCTCCATGTCCGCCGACGTCACCCTCGTCAATCTCAACATGCTCTTCGTGCGGTACGTGGACCGCGCGGAGCGCGAGATCCACCTGCCCCTCGGACCGCTCTACGTCGCTGCCGCGCTCGAGCGTGCGGGGCTCGAGGTGGACTTCCGCGACTACCAGAGCTGCGATGCTCGGGAGCTTCTGAGCGAGGCCTCGATCGGGGGTTTTCTCGAGGGGGCGGCGGATATCCTGTTCGTGTCGTGCATGGCGAACCTGCTGCCGTTCACGGTCCTGGCCCTGCGCAGGTACCGGGCTGCGAATCCCGACGCTTTCATCGCGCTGGGGGGCGTGGGCCCGGCTTCCATCGAGCGACCCCTGCTCGAGGCATTCCCGTGGATCGACGCGATCGCGGTGGGGGAAGGGGAGCGGACGTCGGTGGCGCTTGCGCGGGCCGTGAAGGAGGCGCGCAAGAGCGGGTCGAATCCGATCGACCTGTCCGCGGTGCCGGGGATCGTGTGGAGACGCGGCGGGGAGATCGTATCCAATCCAAGGCCACCGCGGATTGAGCAGCTCGATGGGGAGCCGTTGCCCGCGTGGCACCTGCTCGACCTGAGCCGTTATCGCGGGATGAACATGATCAGCTCCCGCGGTTGTCCCTATCCCTGCACCTTCTGCAGCGTGGCGCCGATCTGGGGGCGCAGGCCGCTGCTGCGCAGCGCCGACTCCATCGCAGCGGAGATGGCGAGCCTGCACGAGCTGTGCGGTGCGGAGCTGTTCCTGTTCCAGGACGAGTACTTCGTGTCCTCCGCGGCGCGGGTGAAGGAGGTCTGCCGGGCGATTCGCGGGCTCGGTTTCCCCGCCCGGTGGAAAGCCTTCGGCCGAATCGATCTGACCGACCCCGCCACCATGCAGGAGATGGCCGAGGCGGGGTGTGTGGAGATCCGCTACGGAGTCGAGTCCGGCTGTGCCGAGGTGCTGTCGCGCACGCGCAAGGGGTTCACGCCCGAGCAGGCGCTCGACGTGCTCTCGCTCGCGGTGGGGATCTTCCCCGGGGTGGATGCGTTCTACATGTGGGGATTCCCCTTCGAGGACCGGGGGCAGTTCCAGCAGACCCTGCTGCACATGATCGCGGCCCGGGCGATGGGGGTGCGGATTCTGCCGTCGTTGCTCGCGCTGCTGCCGCAGACCACGATCTACGAGGAGCTGAAGGGCAGCGCGCGTCTGGAGTTCTGCCCGGAGCTGTTCCCGGAGTACATGCTCACGGGCTGCGAGGTCTGCGACGGCGGCAGGATGCGCATCGCCGACGAGCACTGCGAGGTCTACGACCTGGTGGCTTCGCACCCGGAGCTGTTCCCGGGCTTCTTCCACGTCGACGTCGAGCACAACATCCTGCCCAAGTACCGGCTGCTGCAGAAGTTCGGGTTCTACAGCTCGGAAGGTCGCACGGAGCTGCTCGGGTCGGACATCGATTGCTGCGGCGCGCACTCGCCGTGATCAGCGGGCGATCGCCGTCCACGTTCTCCCGGACCGGGCCGCGCTCACGTTTTCGTCAGCGCGATGATGACAAGTGCTAGGATGGGACGGAATGTCGCGTCGAGCCGAGCTCTTGCTGATCGTTGGCTGCGTGGGCGCACTGGCCGCGTGCGGGATGCCGGCCGCGACGTTCGAAGGTCCGGGCGACGCGGGACAGGATGTGTCCGCGGGCGGCGCGATGGCAGGAGGCTCCGCGGGGAGTGGCGGTGCAGACGCAGGGCTGGAGACGGGAGTTGGAGGGCAGGCGGACGCAGCGGTCGACGTGCAGGGCGACGCTGGCTTTGATGCTTCCGGGGGAGGCGGAGCGGACGGGGAGAGCGACGCCATCGGGGAAGGG